>JAAYBY010000155.1 GCA_012729935.1 Clostridiaceae bacterium
AGAAAACATCGAAATTTTAAACATAAAGGACCTAAGCAGCAAACAGCGTGATGAGATCAAAAAGTGGTTTATGGCGATGGTCCATCCGGTGTTAACACCAGTCGCTATTAATGATAAGAGGCCTTTTCCACTTGTGAGCAGTCAGTCTTTGTATGTCTTTGCTGCCGTAACGTGTAATCCGGAAGAAAACGGTCAAAATCAGTCCGCGTGTGCATTGATAGAAGTACCAGCCATGATTCCCAGACTGATTCCATTGTCTATCAAAGGAAAGCAGGCGTTCGTACTGCTTGAAGATGTGATCAGTGCTCACCTGGACACATTGTTCGGAGCTGTCCGCGTCAAGCCGGCGGGCTGTTTTCGCGTTTTAAGAAATGCTGATCTGGCATTTGATGAAGATGAAGCCGCCGATTTGTTGATTGAGATTGAAAAACAACTGAAGCAAAGAGAATGGGGTCAAGTCATACGTCTTGAAATATCATCGACAATGAATGAGTCAGATCGTAAGCGAATCACCAGTTTGCTGCGAATAGATGAAACGGACATCTATATGATTGACGGACCGATTGATTTGACCTTTCTCAGAACGCTCAAAAAGCACTGTAGCCGATCAGACTTGTTTTACAGTCCGTATTTTCCGCAAATACCATCGATTTATGGCAAAACGGATCTGTTTCAGTTGATCCGGGAACAGGATCTGTTTTTGCATCACCCGTATGAATCATTCAAGCCGGTTATTGACTGGCTGGATCAGGCCGCGCGGGATCCTGACGTACTGGCAATCAAACAGACTCTTTATCGTATCGGGGACGAATCGCCCATTGTTGAATCACTTGCCCTGGCAGCTGAACAGGGCAAGCAGGTTCTGGTTCTCGTTGAGCTCCGTGCGCGGTTTGATGAAGAGAACAACATCAATTGGGCGCGCAGACTTGAGCAGGCTGGATGTCATGTTATATATGGCGTAACTGGACTGAAAACACACAGTAAGATTACACTGGTCGTTCGCAGGGATCAGGATAAAGTGCGTCGTTATGTACATCTTGGAACCGGCAATTACAACGAAATCACGGCCAAACTCTATTCGGATATGGGATTGCTGACGTGTAGTGAAGCGATTGGTTCCGATGCGACAGCATTCTTCAATATGCTGTCAGGATTTGCCAGACCAAAAGATTGGCAGGCTTTAATCGCTGCGCCTGACTGGCTTCGATCCAAGCTTAGCCGACTGGTCGAACAGGCAACTGAAGCAGCGCTGGCCGGAAAGAAAGCTAACTTGATAATCAAGGCTAACTCGCTCGTCGACCCGGTGTTGATTGAACGTCTATATCAGGCATCCTGTGCGGGCGTCTCAATTGATCTGATCATTCGAGGTATCTGCTGTCTGCGACCGGGCCTCAAAGGTGTGTCTGAGACTATTCGCGTGCGGAGCATCATCGGCAGATTTCTGGAACATAGCCGAATTTTTTATTTCAACATAAACGGAAAAGAATCGCTCTTTTTGTCAAGTGCCGACTGGATGCCGAGAAATCTGGATCGACGCATTGAACTGATGTTTCCGGTCACTGATCCATCAATCATCCGCCGGATCATGCAGGTTTTGCAGATTCAGCTGGCTGACACGGAGCGGTCCTGGCTGATGGATACGGATGGCCAGATGAAACGTGTCGATAAACGAGGTAAAAAACGCCTGGATTGTCAACAGTATTTTTGCGATCTGGCAATCCGCTCGGCCAGCCTTAGCGATCAGAACAGCAGACCGGAAAAACAGAGCAGCCCCTGATCAACGGCGCTCAGATAATTTAGACAAGCGGATGACAAGCGGATGGTTAATCTGTTTGCAGGACATCCGAAATCGTCGTTTGATTAGTAGAATCAGCAGTGCTGCCTGGATCCGCAGGTGTGATCAACTTGGCAAAAATAAAACTGAAGATGACAACAACGACAAACATGGCGATCATCAGCAGAAAAACCAACAGGCATCCCTTGGCCGATCCTTTAAAATATGATTTGCGCTGTTCTGCTTTCTGTTTGGGTGTCAGTTGAACACGATTGCGTGGTGTGCTGTCATATAAGAAGGCACCGCAGTTTTTGCAGACGTTTTTGTTTTTTGGATTATCGGTGCCACACCGTTTACATTTCATGAGAACCTCCAAACAGTCATTAATGAATGAGGATAGTTTAACATCAAAAACAGAATCGTGCACGGATGAATCAACTTTATACATGCTGCAAACAAGTGTTGATCCCCATTTTGGACAAATTGACAGAACCATTGAATGGATGGTAAATTGACTGGATAGAAGATACGACCATTATTTTGGTAACAGGGGAGGAACATCAATGGATTTTCGCTTACACATCGCTTCCTGGCTTGCAACAGAGACGAGCTTATCGCAGGAAGAAATCGATGCCTGGATTGAAATCCCACCCCAGCCTCAATTAGGTGATTATGCGTTTCCGTGTTTCCGACTGGCCAAACATTTACGTCGCTCGCCAGTACAAATCGCTGACGAACTGGCTCGAAAAGCAAAAGACGCTGTTTCTGATCTGCACGATGTTCAAGCTATAAACGGCTATCTGAATTTCTTCGTTGACCGGTCATCTTATAATTCATCTGTACTCAAACGCGTTTTATCTGCAGGTGACACACTTGGTATGGATACGATCGGTGAAGGCAAGACCGTTATTGTCGAATTCTCCTCACCGAATATTGCCAAACCGTTCCATGTAGGACATGCCTTTACAACGATTCTGGGCAATGCCCTTTATCGGATCTATGACCGGCTGGGCTATAAAACGATCCGGGTGAATCATCTGGGTGACTACGGGACTCAGTTTGGCAAGCTGATTGTGGCCTATCGACTGTGGGTCGATCATGAGAAGCTGGCAGCCAGTCCGATTGACGAACTGCTTCGCATTTACGTCCGTTTTCATGAGGAGGCGAAAAGCAACCCGGAACTTGATGAACAGGCGCGGGAAGCATTTCGCAGACTGGAGTCAGGATCAATTGAAGAGAAGGCTTTATGGCAGAAAATCAGGGATCTTAGCCTGAAAGCGTTTGAATTGATTTATGAGCGTCTGGGCGTTTCATTTGACAGTTATAGAGGAGAGAGTTTTTATTCGGATCAAATACCGGCCGTTGTTCAATGGCTTGAAAGTAAGCATTTATTAACAAAAAGCGATGGCGCTCAGGTTGTGATGCTGGATGAATATGGACTTCCGCCGTGTATCATTCTCAAATCAGATGGGACGACAATTTATGCGTCACGGGATATTGCTGCTGTGCTGTATCGCTGGGAACAGTATCAGTTTGCGAAAAACCTGTATGTCGTCGGTACAACGCAGGCACTCCATTTCCAACAGGTCTTCGCAGTTCTGGACAAAGCCGGACTTGAGGCAGCAAAACAATGTGAACATATCGGATTCGGACTGGTTAAGTTTCCCGATCGAAAGCTGTCGACACGCAGCGGTGATGTTGTGTTGCTTTCCGATCTGCTTCAGGAGAGTGTCGATAAGACCAAGGAAATCATCCGTCAGAACAGTCTTGTCAGGAATGTATCGATGTCAGACGATGAAATTAACGCTGTTGCAGAGAAAATTGGTGTTGGTGCAGTTGTTTATACATTCTTGCGAAACGGGCGCGAACGGGACATTGTGTTTTCCTGGGAGGAAATGCTTGATTTTGAAGGAGACTCCGCCCCGTATGTGCAATACACATATGCGCGTGCCCGCAGCATCCTGAGGAAGGCGGACATGGATGAATCTATAACCGAACCGGTTTCCGAAAGCCGGCTGAAACGACTGACAACAGATGACGAATTTGCTCTGGCCAAGCTGCTCGACGACTTCGACCAGACACTTCAGAAAGCTGTAAAACAGAATGAACCTTACCTGGTCATCCGGTATGTGACAGCCCTGGCACGATCCTTTAATAAATACTATAACCATGAGCCGATTTTAAAAACAGACGGGGCTGAACTGCGTCTGGCCCGGCTCAATCTGGTACAAGCTGTCTGCCTGACGATCCGCACAGC
>JAAYBY010000156.1 GCA_012729935.1 Clostridiaceae bacterium
ACGCAATAAAATCAGGAGGATCATCATGCATCATAAACCGCTGTTTATTGGACTGGACATTGGTACATCCCGGGCAAAGGCTGTTTTGCTGACATCTGAGGGACAGGTTATCGGCCGCTCGAAGTTTCCTTATTCGCAACTGGTGACATCATCCGAAGGCATCGAACAGAATGCGGAGGAGTGGTGGACGGCAACGAGGTCATTGATCCGGGATCTCTCGCAGCAGGTACCTGAGGGATACGAGATCAGCGCTTTATGCTTTTCCACTCAGGGCGGCAGTCTGGTTCTGACAGATCACGAAGGCAAGCCGCTATCACCAGCTGTCATCTGGCAGGATCAGCGAGGGTTGCCGTATCGCGACATGCTCCTGCAAGAAGTTACAGCTGAATCGGTTCACGCGAAAACCGGCTGGTCGCTGGGCAAGGGATTAAATCTGCTCCAGATCATTCGTATAAGGGAAACCGATCCGTCAACATTTGAGAAAACTGCATATTTTCTTTCAGTTCCTGATTTTCTTGCGCTTCGTTTAACCGGTCGCCCTGCCGTTGACTGTTCCAACGCCGGTATCAACCAACTGATGGACGTCCGCCGCCAGGCGTGGGATGAAGATTTGCTGCGTGCGGCCCGGATTCAAAGCAGCCAGTTGCCGGACATCGTCCCGTCAGGCGAAATTGTGGGAACTCTTTTACCGGATGTTGCTCGTGATCTGAATTTGAATGCCTCTGTTCAACTTGTTTCAGGTGGGCATGACCAATACTGCGCAGCACTTGGTGCCGGTGTCATACATGAAGGTGATCGACTGATCGGAACCGGTACAGCCTGGGTTATGCTGGCAGCCAGCCACGAACTGAAAACCCATCCAAAAGACCGGAAAGCGTTCAGCCGCCATACGGTCAAAGATCTCTGGGGTCACATGGTTTCCTTAGGATCCGGCGGTTACTCACTTGAATGGATTCGATCTGCTCTGGCGATCAGGGGAGACCAGAGTTTCTCACTGATGTCATTTCAGGAGATGGATCAGATCGTCAGCAAACGCATTTCGGATGCAAATCGCCCGTATTATCATCCGTATCTGACAGGCTGCCCTTATCCGCCCAATTCTGAGAAAGCCATGGCATCATTTACACGGCTGGCTCCCTATCACGATCGTTTCGATATGGTTGCTTCCGTTATGGAAGGGGTTGCCATGCAGGTCAGCTGGATGTGGGAGGCGTTTGCCGACATCACACCACCGACCCGGCCTGTCATTATGACAGGTGGTGCAAGCTCGAGTAAAATATGGCGGCAAATTCTAGCCGACTGCCTTAATCAGCCGATTGTTGTTCCAAGTGAACCGGAGATTGGTTGTCTGGGTGCTGCGATGCTGGCAGGGATTGGTACCGGAACCTTTAAAGACAGTGAAGAAGCTGTGAGCCAGATGACTGAACCCGTTCAGACAGTTCTGCCGGACGATCGGACTGAAATGATGCAGGAACGATTCAATGAGTTCAAACGCATCCAGGAGAAACTCCGTTAAACTCATTGCACCAGTTGACATTATTTTTGATGCGGTATTGCGGCATTTCTGAGGAGTGACAGCGTGATGATGAACAAGCAGACTGCCCTGCAAAAAAGATATGACGTTTTGATCATAGGCTCCGGCGTGGTCGGTAGTGCACTGGCACGGGAACTGAGCAGGTATCAGTTGAATGTGGCAGTGCTTGAAAAAGAACTGGATGTCTGTACTGAGACCAGCGGACGCAATTCAGGCGTCATCCACGCTGGCTTCAACAACAAACCCGGCAGTCTGATGGCAAAATTTTGTGTTGAAGGGTGTCTGGGTTATGGTGTCGTAGCCGATGAGATTGACATTCCATTCAGCCGGACCGGTAAACTGGTTGTTGGCTTTGACGATGAAGATCGCAAGAAACTGCAGGCGTTGAAAGAGGCTGGAGAGCAGAATGGTGTTCCGGGCCTTGAAATCGTTGAATCCGATGTGATCAGAGACAAAGCGCCTGCTATTCTGGGTGAGATGGCGCTTTATTCACCGATGACCGGCATAACAAACCCATTTTTGTATACTGTCGCGCTGGCGGAGAATGCTGTCCAGAACGGCGTTTCGTTGTGGCTGAACCACGAGGTCACAGCAATTGAACAGGTAGATGATGGTTATCAGGTTCAGACAACACAAGGTGTTTTTGAAAGCCGATGGGTCATCAATTGTGCAGGCCTGTTCGCCGATCGAGTCGCGCGAATGGTTGGTATCGACGATTACACAATTTACCCATGCCGTGGCGAATATCTGGTGCTTGATAAGGAGCTGGGATCTCAGCTGCCTTTGCCTGCCTACCCTGTTCCAAACATTCGGGAAGGTGGTCTCGGTATTCATTTGACGCCGACGACTGACGGCAACATTCTGGTGGGACCAAGTACCGACTACATCGATGAACACACAGATTATGGAACAACCCGATCAATCCTCGATCTGCTTATGCGGGAAGGACGAAAAATATTCCCGCCGCTCAATCCGTCAGCCGTTATCCGTACCTTCGCGGGCGTCCGGCCAAAGCTGGTCAGCCGAACGACCGGCGGCTACGCAGATTTTGTCATCGAACACAGACCGGAAACCAGGCACTTCATCAACATGGTCGGCCTTGAATCACCAGGCCTGACTGCTGCTGTTCCCATTGCGCGAAACGTCATCTCGATCATTGGCGAATACGAGGATTTACGTGAAAATCCATCATTTAATCCCTGTCGGGAGGGCATTTTATCTTTTAAGGATCAGACCCCGGAAAGACAGGAATCACTGATTCATGAAAATCCGGATTACGGCGTTGTGGTCTGCCGCTGTGAAGGCATCACTCAGGCTGAAATCCTGGCGGCCATCCGGAACCCGCTTGGCGTCACAACATTGTCCGGCATCAAAAACAGAAGCCGCGCGATGATGGGTCGTTGTCAGGGCGGATACTGCCAGATCAGGATTGCAGAATTAATCATGGCAGAGCAAAACAGATCAGAAGAGTCTGTAATGCTCGCACGTAAAGGTTCTCGAACATTTGTAGGGAAAGTGAGGCCATCATGACGACGCAGAATCGTTCTGTTATCATCATCGGCGGTGGTCCGGCAGGATTGGCGGCAGCGGCTGCCCTTCGTCAGCAAGGTGTGGAAGACATCCTGATCCTTGAACGGGAACATGATTTAGGCGGTATATTGAGGCAGTGTATCCATGACGGATTCGGCTTGACGCGCTTTAAGGAAGCGCTGAGCGGACCAGAATATGCTGCCCGGTTTGTCGACACGGTCCAGCAGGCGGGCATCGAAGTCATGACGGATATAACCGTGACAGAACTGCATGCAGATCGTACGGTTGTTGCCACAGCCCGCTCCGGTCGATATGTGTTTAAGGCCCAGGCAGTCATTCTGGCAATGGGCTGTCGGGAACGGACGCGCGGCGCGATCCAGATCCCCGGGTCGAGACCTGCCGGAGTCTACACAGCCGGTATCGCGCAAGCATATATGAATTTGAAAAATATCATGATCGGACGGTCTGCGGTGATCCTCGGATCAGGCGATATCGGCCTGATCATGGCCAGACGGCTGACACTGGAAGGTGCGTCTGTTAAAGGTGTCTTTGAAATCCAGCCTTATCCCAGCGGCCTGCCGCGAAATATCACGCAGTGTTTGGATGATTACGATATTCCGCTTTTCCTCAGCCATACGGTTACGGCGATCCATGGAACCAAACGTCTGACGGGTGTTACAGTCAGTCAGGTGGATTCGTCTTTCCGGCCGATTCCCGATACGGAAAAGGAATGGACGTGTGATACGCTGATCTTGTCAGTCGGCCTGATCCCGGAAAATGAGCTCTCAAAAATGGCTGGCGTCCTGCTTGATCCCAGAACCAAGGGGCCGCGCGTCGATGAGCACTACCAGACCAGTGTTGCCGGGATCTTTGCTGCAGGCAACGTTCTCCACGTTCATGACCTGGTGGACTTTGTTTCCCTTGAAGCTGAAAGACTGGCTGAATCGGTTGGAGACTATTTAAAACAGGCACCGGCTGATGAAGAAGCAGTTCCGGTGGAAGCAGATCCCGAGTTGGCATACACGGTACCGCAGCTGGTCCGGGCTGATCGCGATCTAACTGTTTCCTGCCGGGTTCGCCGACCCTTAAATCGTGTCAGAATATCCATCTGGCAAAACGATCAGAAACACGTTACCCGACGTTTCAGACGGGCGATACCTGCAGAAATGATCCATCTGACTGTTCCGAAAGAGAAACTGGTTCCCGGTGAACCCTTGAAGGTGGTAGTCGAACATGAATAAAACGTTGACATGTGTCATCTGTCCGAATGGCTGTCAGCTGACAGTTGATTATGAAGGCGTAACCATTCAGTCTGTTGAAGGTGCTTTGTGCTCGAAAGGCAATCAGTATGCCGAACAGGAAATTCTCGATCCGAAACGAAATATCGCATCATCGGTCCGCGTTACAGGCGGAAAGGCCCCCCTGGTCAGCGTCAGACTGACGGGCCCGATTCCCAAAAAGAAAATTTTCGATGTGATGGCAGAAATCCGAGCCTTGTCAGTTGCCGCACCGGTTGAAATAGGTCAGGTGCTCATTGCCGATGTGAGCGGGCTTGGCCAGGATGTAATCGCGACTAAACGGATTGATCGCATCTGAGATCATGAGATCATTACTCGATTCGTGTATCCTATGATCGATCATCCGATGACAGCTGCAGGTTTTCTTTCATGAACTGATTGGTATAAAGGCGCCAGTAAACGCCTCTTTTTTTCAGCAGGGTCTTTTGATTGCCTTCTTCAACGATTCGCCCCTTGTCCACAACAAGAATCCGGTCGGCTGAGCGGATCGTGGACAGGCGATGGGCAATGATGAAACTGGTACGTCCTTTGAGTGCCTGCTGCATGGCCTGTTGAATCAGGTGTTCAGTCTCGGTATCGACGGACGAGGTCGCTTCATCGAGGACAAACATACCGGGATCGGAAAGAATTGCCCGTGCGAAGCTGATCAGCTGTTTCTGGCCGGTTGACAGACGACTGCCGCGTTCACCGACCTGTGATTCATATCCCTGATCCATCTCGATAATGAAGTCATGTGCGTTGACAATTCTGGCAGCTTTCTCAATTTGTTCCTGACTGATGCCCTGCCGCCCGTATGCGATGTTTTCTCGGACTGTTCCACTAAACAAATGAGGTTCCTGGAGAACATAGCCAAGGTTCGCGTACATCCACAGTAAAGGTCGTTCCCGATAGTCTACCCCGTCAACGAGGATCTGTCCTTCTGTTGGTTCGTAAAAACGGCAGGCCAAATTAACCAGCGTTGTTTTACCGGAACCGGTCTCTCCGACAATTGCTATTTTTTCTCCTGACCGCACCTCAAGGTTGAAATGCTCAAGGATATTCTCGCCTTTTTTGTAGCGGAATGTGACATCTTTAAAAGTGATGTTGCCATGGAACTCCGGCCATTGATCGCGATTGGACTCAAGCATTGACCCGTAGGTGTTGAGCACCTCCTGGCTGTCGCGAATACCTGATTCCATATCAACAACGGATATGACACGTTCTGCAGAAGCCTGGGCGTAGTTCAACTCCGTGAAAACACGGGCAAACTGCTTGACCGGATCAAAAAACTGCACAGCGTATGATATAAAGGCAACCAGCGTACCGTATTCAATCGCTGCCGGAAGCGCTTCGTGCATGCGTGACCCGCCCTGCCAGACAACAAGACCGGTAGCGACTGCTCCTAGCAGCAGAACCAATGGCGTATAGACAGCTGATACCGTTGCCGCACGAACTGCGAAATCGCGCATGGACCGTGTTGTCTGGCGGAATTCAGTATGGATGTCATCTTCAATGGATAAGGATTTAATGGTTTTGGCACCGCTGATGCCTTCGTTAAAACCAGCAGTCACGTGTGAGTTAAATTGCCTGACTTTGCGGAAATTGTAGAGAATCTTTTTTTGAAACAAAATACTGAGAAAAACAAGAAATGGAACGGTCACAAGAACCATCAGGGCGAGTTTGATATCGAGTATGAACATGAAAAGCATCATCAGGATCATCATCGCCGAAGCCCAGAAAAGATCCACAACATTCCAGGACAACGTTTCGCCCAGACGTCGGCTGTCCGACGTTAATCTGGCCAGAAGCCAGCCGACGGGCGTCTGGTCATAATAGGCCAGCGGCATGGTCTGCAGCTTGTTAAAAGCTGCCTTTCGGATATCATACGGGATATGGCATTCCAGCTTGCCGGCCAGATAAATCATGTGCCGTACATTGACTGCCTGAAGAATGATGACAGTCAGCGCGACGGCTGCAAAGGGCAGCAGTCGATCCAGGCGGCCGGGAATGGCAATCTGATTGATGGCATAGCGGTTGAACAAAGGCATAACTGCATCCACCAGACCGAGAAAGATCATCTGGATGATCAGAATGATCAGATCTCGCCGGTAAGGGCGGGTAAAAAACAGCAGTCTTTTCCAGACATGCAGATCGATTCTTTTGCTGAATTCCTGTTCCTGTATCATTTGCCGTCTCTTTTCATATTGCCTGACCGATGTGATCAGAGTGCTTCATCCATGTTGCTTTGCAGCGACCAGATCTGACGATAATGTCCATCCTGGGCGATCAATTCTTCATGCGTTCCTCTTTGAACAATGTGTCCCTGATCAAGAACGAGAATCTGATCAGCTTCAGCCAGTGTTGTGATCCGGTGTGATATGATAAGGGTCGTTGTGCCTTGACGACGATCGCGCAAGGCTTCCCTGATTGCAGCATCTGTTTCAGTATCAACGGCCGAAAGTGAATCATCAAAAATAAGAATGGGTACATCACGAAGGATGGTTCTGGCAATTGCGACGCGCTGGCGCTGACCTCCTGAAAGCGTGACGCCGCGTTCACCGACCATGGTGTCATAGCCGTCTTCGAATTCCGTTATCGATGCGTCAACACGGGCGATCTGTGCGGCATTCCGCACGTCTTCATCCGCGGCACCCGGATGGCCGATGCGAATATTCTCCCGAATTGTTCGGGAGAAGAGGAAAGGCTCCTGCAGAACGATACCAACATTAGCCCTGATCCATGCCCGGCTGATCGTCGATAATTCGATACCGTCAATGGTGATTGAGCCTGACTGATAGTCATAGAGTCTCAGTAGAAGGTGGACGAGTGAACTTTTTCCAGAGCCGGTTGCGCCTAGTATAGCCGTGGTAGATCCGGGTTTAATTTCGAACGACAGACCGCTTAGTACCTTTTTTCTCGAAGAATAGCCGAAATCAACATGGTCGAATCGAATAGCACCCTGTATCGGAGAACCGTTCAATCCACTGGTTTCGTCTTCGGGCTCATTGTCCAGAATTTCCTGAATGCGGGACAAGGCGACAAACGCCTGACTCATGAATCCCATCATCTGTCCAAGACCGCGAATCGGCCAGATCAGCATACCGGAATAGGTGAAAAAAGCGACCATGATACCGAGTGATATCTGGTTGACTGCGACCAGATAGGTGCCGACAAGCACGACAATCACAATCTGCAGCATGCAGAGAAAATCGGATTGAGACCAGAAACGGGCCATCAGCTCGATAATTTTCATGGAGTAGTCGCGATAGGTACGGCTGGATTCATCAAATTTCCTGATTTCGAACGGCTGAGCGGCAAATGCCTTTACCACACGAACACCCGTAAGATTTTCCTGAATGGTTGATGACATCACAGCTTCTGCTTCGTCTGTATCAAGAAAGACTTTGATCATATTTCGAAAAAACCTGATGGTCAGGAACAAGATGACAGGAATGAGCAGAATCGATAGTGCAGAGTAGACAGGATGCATCGAAAAAAGGAAAATCAGGACTACGATGACCTGAACGATAATCGAAACAGCCTCTACTGAGCGGTTGGCAATGAAGTGCTGAGCAGTTTCGATATCAGATGTACACCGCTGAATGATGTCGCCGGTCTGTGATTTGACATGGTAGTCAAATGGCTGCCTGAGGATATGCAGATAGAGTCGGTCGCGCATCCGCTTGGAAGCATTCTCGCCGGTTAAAGCAGCCAGTTTTGTTCTGGCAAATTGAAAAATCCCCTGGACAAGCGTTAAGCCGAGAAGAAAGAGTAGAATCATCCACAGATTTTCACGGATCGTTTCGATCCCGCCAATCAGTTGAAAAGGTTTGTTTAAAAATGATGGCAGAACGAGTGGCTCATCGCCCAGAACGTTGTCCAGTGTCACACGGATGATCATCGGTACCAGTGCAGCCATAGCAACATGACCGACTACAGACAAAAGAGCTCCGGCGTAGGTCAGTCGGCTTCCCTTTAAAAAGCGCATCATCAGGGCTATTTGATTCATAAAACCTCCAACGACTGCATTCATAATCTGGACAACACGGTAGTGGTAACCGATGCAAAATTACGCCACATAATATTATCTCATTTTTCATTTTTCAGCAAATGATCAGCCTGATCTCATATATAGTTGAATCGCCTGCTGTCTGACGTGATAGAATAATACCAGCAATTAATGAAACGACGATTTGAATGTCATCTGGCGAAAGGAACTTTGCAGGAAATCATGCGGTATCAATTTTCATCAAGAAGAAGACCTGAGTGCAACATTTTCAGACGGGTGCTAACCGTTTGCCTGGTTCTGATTATCCTGTTCTTGCAAGTTTTTCTGATCACCCATTACGTGGCGGACCAGATGTTTGATGACAGTGCCAAATTTTCTAAATTGACGGAGGATGTTCAGTATCAGTCGATTTCCGGTGCGTCGATTGCCTACCGTGTCCACGGGTCAGGTGAACAAACCATGTTGTTAATTCATGGCCTGATGGGATCCTCGTATGATTTTGCTCCGCTCTGGTCATCATTAGGCGAAGAATTTACGATGATATCAGTGGATCTGATCGGGTTTGGTTTGTCTGACAAAAACGCCGAACTGAACTACAGTAAAGAAAATATGGCTAAGATTTGCGTACAGCTGATGCTGGAACTGGGCTACAGCGAATTTACGGTGCTTGGGCACTCGATGGGCGGGGAGGTCGCGCTAAATGTCGCATACACTTTTCCGGACCATGCAGAGCGGTTGATTCTGATTGACAGCGCAGGTATTGAAGATTTGCAGAAAGGGTTCCGCAACGCTGTTCCGGTTTGGATCATTGACTATATATTTCAAAATTATCTGATTCAGCGGCTTTATTTTCCGGTTGGCTTTGCCGAAAAGAAGCTGGCCAGCAGCGAACTCTTTAATCAATTCTACTTTTTCAACCGGCAGATTCCGGGGACGGCACTGAGAAAGCTGATTACAGATAATGACAGCGGTCGCCTGAAAGACAAACTGGATCAGATCAAACAGCACACACTCATTATCTGGGGACTGGAAGACACCATCATACCCGTCGAACAGGGATATCGGCTTGAACAGGCGATATCCGGCAGCTCACTGGTTGTTATTAACAACGCAGGACACCTTCCTTTTCTGGAGAAGCCGGAAGATGTCCTGTCTGCCATCAAATCATTTATCGACTGACCGGTTCTGACTGTTAGGGAAGGACCGAATCACTCAGCCCATTCAAGTCCTTCAATTGCCCATGCCGTTAGTTCGCTGAGTGATGGATGAATGACCATCGACTGGGCGATCGGCTCCAGCGTGCCGGCTTCCGAACAGGGCGGAAAGATTCCGGCGATCGATCGAATGCGTTTCTGTCTGGCGGTGATTTGCTTCAATGTTTTCTGGGTGCAGCGAAGGCCGGCATTCATCAGGTAAACAAAAGGCTGCAGCAGGATGGCTGCCTGTGGCCCGACAATATGAACACCGAGAATTTTCATGTTTTCATCAACGATGAGTTTCGTGAAGCCATTATCAGGATCATCTTCTTCATATCCCATGGCATATCCCTTGGCGATACTGGCGTAATCATTGTATGCTACTTTGTAAGGGATCCCTTTAGCCCGGACTTCATCCTCTCGCAGTCCAACATGGGCAATCTGCGGCGATGTAAAAACGGCCCAGGGAACCGACCGGTAATCAACTTCCTTTTTTTCGCGCTCTGAGTGAAACAGGTTGTTGACAAGAATCTCCGCTTCGTAATTAGCTTTATGCCGGAACTGGAATTTCCCATTAATGTCGCCCAGCGCAAAAACATTCGGCAGGTTGGTTTCCAGATAGGTATTCGTGATGATATAGCCGCGCTGGTCAGTTTGAACACCGGATTTCTCAACATGAAGCAGATCAGCATTGGAACGGACACCTGCTGCGACAAATATTTCATCGCAATCAACCGCTTGTTCCTCGCCACTGATTTCGTGTTTGACCATCAGTCGTTTTCCGGTGTCCGTCAGCGATGCGGCCGAGGCTGTGCACTGGGTCATGACCCGAATGCCCTGATGTCTGAATTCCGTTTCAAGCAGCGAGCTCACGGCTGGCTCTTCCAGAGGTGCCAGATGTGATGCTTTTTCGATCATGGTTACCTCTGTACCGAAAGCCGAAAAAATATGCGCAAACTCCAGACCGATGGCACCTCCGCCGATGATCGCAAGCTTTTTCCACGGAGACTTGGGAAACTGGCTGCCAAAGAATGTTTCAGATGTTACATATCCGGCCGATTCGAGTCCGCTGATCGGCGGTACAAAGGTTCGGACACCGGCTGCAATGACAAACCGGGTACCCTTAAAGGGTTCCGTCCGACCGTGTTTTTCATCTGGAACCCAAATGGTGTCAGGGCCGGTGAACTGGGCTGTTCCGCGATAAAGATCCACCTGATCAGCAGCTGACAAACTGTTCTCGATCGATTCGTTGTGGCTGATATACGACCACATCCGCCGGCTGATTTTCGGCCAGTCTATTTCAGGATCTGGGAATGACACGCCGATTTTACGTGCGTGCCCGGCTTCCCGAACAAGATCAGCCGGATAGACCAGAACTTTCGATGGAATACAGCCGCGGTTCAGGCAGGTGCCGCCCAGCGAGTCTTTCTCGATGATGGCACAGTTTAATCCGTGATGCAGAGCGACTTCCAGAATGGACAGTCCGACACCGCTTCCGATGATAACGAGATCATATTGTTTCATATTCGACACACTCCATCTTCTAAGTTTGACTGTGATTATTCAGATCTCTCGCTTAAACAAATGACTGGATCAGATCTTTGATCCGGGATGGATCGCATGTCTGCTCAATCAATGGGGAATGATCTGCCAGAACAGGATGTCTGGTATGGAATGTTGGTTTTTCGACACGATAAAAAATGCCTGTCGGAATCTGTTCACCTGTTTGCGTGGCCGCCTGAACAGCCTGGGAAAAATCAGTTGGATCATGACTGTCAGTCAGAGGTTGAACGCGATCCTTGTAACTGGCGAAGGTGTTGACTTTATTGAAACTGATACAGGGCTGCAGAATGTCGACGAGCGCATAACCCGGGTATTGAATAGCGTCCATCATAATTTGAACCAACTGTTTTTGATCACCGCTAAAAGCGCGTGCCACAAATCCGGCTCCGGCTGCCAGAGCGAGAAAGACAGGATTGAGCGGCTGGTTGATGTTGCCGTTTGTCTGAACACCGGTGACATGACCGATTTCTGATGTTGGTGAAGCCTGACCTTTCGTCAGACCGTAAATCTGATTGTCATGAACGAAGTGCGTGATGTCTACATTGCGTCTGATGTTATGGATAAAGTGATTGCCGCCTTCGCCGTAGCTGTCGCCTTCACCGGTTTCTACAATGACCGTCAGCTTCTCGTTGGCTATTTTTGCGGCGATGGCCGGCGGCAGTGCACGACCGTGCAAACCGCAGAATCCGTTGGCACTGATATACTGTGGCGTTTTGGCAGCCTGACCGATTCCTGCGACCATCAACACGTGATGCGGGTCAAGATTGAGTTGGGTTAAGGCTTTCTGAAGGCATGGCAGGATACTGAAGTTGCCGCAACCGGGACACCAGGCCGTTTCATACGTATCAAATGACTGAGTTTGGTGCATGTGATCATTCATAAGCGACCTCCCTGATTTTTCTGATGCCTGCAACGATCTCCTCACCGGTCATCTGCCTGCCGTCATACTTCAAGAGGCTTCTGCCACAGGCAAGACCTGTGTATTCGCGAATCAGTCCGGCAATCTGGCCTGTCGCATTTTGTTCGACATTGACGATCAGGCGGGCCTGACCGGCAATGTGGGTCAATCGCTTCGTCGGTAACGGGAAAATATCGCTGAAGACAAGAGCTGAGACGCAGCCAGGATGATGTTGTCCTTCCTGATTGAGTGTGGCCACGGCCTCCTGCAGTGGTCCGTACATCGATCCCCAGCCGACCAGAAGAATGTCACAGGATTCATCGCCGATCAGTTCCGGCTCTTCAAGTTCGCGCTTTAAACCGTCCAGTTTGCGCATCCGTTTGTCCACCATCTGATTGCGAACTTCGGCTGACTCTGTGATGCGCCCCCACTCATCGTGTTCGTCACTGTCCGCAGTTGTAAGAAACCGCGGATCTCCCGGTATCACGCGAGGCGATACACCAGACTCTGTAATCTGGTAACGTTTGTAGTCGCTGATATCTTCGGGTGGCTGCACAGGTGTTTCAATTGTCAGATTATCAAGTGAAAACGGCAAAACAGTTGCTGACGCGTCTGCCAGATATTGATCGCTGAGTAAAATGACCGGAATCTGGTAACGTTCAGCCAGATTAAATGCGCGTATTGTCTGATAGAACAGATCCTGGTGGTGGCGCATCGCAATAACCAGTCTGGGGAATTCGCCTTGTGAGGCGGAAACGACAAACTTGAGATCACTTTGTTCGGTACGAGTCGGCAAGCCGGTAGCTGGTCCGGGTCTCTGCACATCGACCACAACAAGAGGTGTTTCGGTGATGCCTGCCAGACCTAATGCCTCAACCATCAGACTGAAACCACCACCGGACGTTCCTGTCATCGATCGGACACCGGCAAACGATGCACCGATTGCCATATTGATAGCGGCGATCTCATCTTCAGCCTGTTCAACAACAATTCCGCAATGCGTGCTTTGTTCTGCCAGATACTCCATAATGCCGGTTGATGGCGACATGGGATAAGCGGCGTAGAACTTGAGACCTGCTGCAAGCGCACCCAAAGCAAGCGCTTTATTACCAGACAGAATCATCCAGTCCTGACAGGATCCAGACGGGACAGACCAGCGTTGCTGTGCCAGCTTGTATCCTTCTGCCACCGCTTTTTGATTGATTGAAATGTATTTTTCGTTCAGAAAAGACGGCAAAACGGGATTGGCCAGTTCAGGTGAGAGACCGAATAAAGCCATCAAGGTCCCGATCGCGACACTACCTGCCACCCGCGGATTACCCAGCTTCTTGCTGATTTCGTTCAGGGGCAGCGGGAGGAGCCTTGAATCATCTGCATGGGTTGTGGAATCACAGACAATTAAGCCATTGTCCGACAGCTCGGCCTGATGAAGTGATATTGTTTCTTCATTGAGTGCGAGGATCAGATCAAGATTGTGTGTGTGGGAATGAACCGGTTCGCTGCCAAATCGAATCTGAATAAAATTATGACCGCCCCGTATACGGGACATGAAGTCACGAACCGTGAAAACATGATATCCAGCCTGTTTGAGAATCTTTTCGAGTATGGCGGCAGCTGTGTCTATTCCTTGTCCTGCAGCTCCGCCGATCAGTACATTGACCGTCATAACGCACCTCTTCTATTCGAGTCCGCATCCAGCTGTTTGATCTTTTGAAACGATCCGGACATTATATGTCACAATCACCTCTTAAGATGTATGATAGCAGATTTCTGCTGTCTCTGGCCACCAATATCATGTAATGGCTCTGCAACATGCGCTTAAGCTTCGGTTTGCTGAGACGTGTCTGTGCTACAATGGGGATAAATAATATTTCATTGTCGCGTTTCTGGAGGTGAATGTTTATGGATTTTGAAAAGCTGGGTGTCTTCTATCTGGGACGCCCAAAAGTGGGAGAGGATAAAGGCCAGTCTGCGGGTTATCTGCTCTATCCATCCAAGCAGCTGACGACTCATGCTGTCTGCGTTGGTATGACCGGCAGCGGTAAGACGGGTTTGTGCATCGGCTTGCTTGAAGAGGCCGCAATGGATGGTGTTCCAGCTATTATCATCGATCCGAAGGGTGACATGGTCAATCTGATGTTGACTTTTCCGGATATGAAGCCAGAAGATTTTCGCCCCTGGATCAACGATGATGATGCGCAGAAGGCTAATCTGTCACCCGATGCGTTTGCGGCAAAGGAGGCTGGAAAATGGCGACAGGGGCTTGCTGACTGGGATCAGGATCCGGATCGGATTCGCCTGATGCGGCAAAATACAGAATTTTCTGTTTACACCCCAGGCAGTTCCGCCGGCTTGCGCTTATCCATACTCCAGTCATTCAACCGGCCGGATGAAGCGGTTCTCAATGATTCCGAACTGCTTCAGGAGCAAGTCAGCGGACTGGCCAGCAGTCTGCTCAGTCTTGTCGGCATTGATGCCGATCCGATTCGCAGCCGGGAGCACATTCTGATTGCCAATTTGCTATTGAACAGCTGGCAATCCGGACAAGATCTTGATCTGGCTGATCTGATTCAGCTGATTCAGGAACCGCCGATTCAAAAAATCGGAGTCATGGCACTGGAGGATTTTTATTCAAGCAAGGATCGGTTTAATCTCGCCCTCCTTTTTAATAACTTGCTGGCTTCACCGCAATTCGCTTCCTGGCTTGAGGGTGAACCACTGGACATTAGCAGCCTGCTTTATACAAAAGAAGGAAAACCACGACTTTCGATTCTGTCGATCGCTCATCTAAGCGAAGCGGAACGGATGTTTTTCGTCTCACTTCTTTTAAATAAGATGGTCGCATGGACACGTAGCCAGTCTGGCACATCCAGTCTTCGCGCACTCCTTTACATGGACGAAATCTTCGGTTATTTTCCACCGGTTGCAAACCCGCCTTCAAAAGCACCACTGCTGACCTTGCTGAAACAGGCGCGTGCTTACGGTGTCGGGGTTGTCCTCACCACACAGAATCCTGTTGACCTGGATTACAAGGGATTATCCAATACAGGCACCTGGTTCATCGGCCGGCTCCAGACTGAGCGTGACAAGAATCGTGTACTTGAAGGTCTGGAAGGGGCTGCCAGTCTCCAGGGGCAGGGGTTCAAGCGATCAGAGATGGATCGGCTGATCAGCGGTCTTGGTAAACGCATTTTTCTGATGCATTCAGTTCATCAGGAAGAGACAGTCTTGTTTGAAACCAGATGGTGCATGTCCTATTTATGCGGACCTTTGACCCGACAGCAAATACAGAGAATCGAGCAGCCGGTTGCGG
>JAAYBY010000157.1 GCA_012729935.1 Clostridiaceae bacterium
AGGCGATCTGATAAGCCGATGGATACAAACCTTGAAGAAAACAATAAGTACAGTCATATGGACAGTTGATCATCAGGTGAGCCAGCTTAAAACGTGTATGGCCAAAAGACTGGCAGATGGGTGGGCCCGGGTACAGCAGCGGTTCAGATTTGACTGCCAGAATAAGTGCGGGATTTTCCTTCTGAAAACGCTGGTTTTGTCTGCTGCGGTTAAACAAATCCTTGTAGTGTGTGATGGATATAACGGAACACTCTGGATACTGATCCAGAATGTACGTTGTTAAGGGGTAGTCAAAAGCCGTTTGTTCCACGTAGATTGCAGAAAAGCGGCCTTTATTTTGACCATTTCTGTTTGAGTGACTCAATTATCAGAATCCTTTCTTGTTTGGTTGTGGTTTTCTGTTTCTTCACATCAAGCAAATCCGGTATTGGATCGTTTCCGGCCAGACGATATTGCCGGACCAGCAGCATCAGCTGTCGCTTCTGGCTTTCTGATAGCTTCAGATGGTTGGCAGTGAGAACCGCCTGTGTTCTGTCAGCTTCGCCAATCGGATCAGCAAGTGATTGATGCATCAGTTCATGGGCACTGATCAGAGCGTCACAGGCAGACAGCTGCTCTGCAAGGTGTCGCTTAATCGTATCCACATCAATTTCTCCGCTGCCTAAATCATCAGAAATGATTTTCAGAACAAGTATACGATCCGGAGTGACAAAACGGATGGCACTTTCCATGAATCCAGCCGACTCCATGTCATAGCAGACGGGTAAAGCAGTCGAATGATCTGAGTCAGCAACAGAAAATCGAAAAATTCTTTTTGAGGCACAGTGGAGATGGACAAGCGGCGGGCGGTCTGACCGGAGCAGATCCGGATAATAATCCCTGCCGGTCTCCATATCGGTTATTCTGGCAGCCTGAACCAGTTTCCCGGGTCGGCAGACGGGATCACTCGATCCGCAAAAGCCGAGATTGACACAAAGAACATCAGCATCAGCTAATTTTTCTTGTCCGAACAAGAACGACAGCGCAATGGCAGAGCGCAGTTTACCGACACCGCTGATGATCAGCATGGTCGAATCACTTCGATAGACCGGGAAAGCATGGATAGACATGTCTTTTTTCAAGTGATACCGCAGAATCAGTGGTTCTGCCTCTGCTTTGAGCGCTGTGGCAAACACGATCATAATTTTCGCCGCCTTTACAGTAGATCTGTCCTGATTATACCAGATCGGATAAGGCTGATGGATTAGGATCATGCTATAATGGAGCCGTCTGTGTAGCAAACCGGTGATCAGACGTCGCGGAGGTCAATTCAATGATTTTTTATGTTGGCACATACACCCGGTCAGGCGGACCCGGCATAGCGATCTGCTCTCTGGATCATGATCGGATAAGCGTGCTGGATTCTGTTTTTGCAGTTGACCCGGGATACATAATTCTATCTAGCGATCAAAAAAAGCTGTTTGCTGTCAGCAAGGATGAGATGACAGCGGGTATAGCCGGATCGTACCTGCTCTTTGAAAGGACAGAGACCGGACTCCAGCGAGTCGCTCAATATGGAACCGGAGATAGTGGCCCATCCCATTTGTGTTTGAGCCCTGATCAACGTTTTTTATATACTGCTAATTATGCCAGTGGCAGTATCAGTGTTTTTCCACTGGATCCGCCAGGCAAACAGATTCAGCTGATCCGCCACCAGGGACACGGCACACACGAAACGCGACAGACAACAGCGCATGTACATCACGTATCATTTATACCAGAAACCCGTATTTTGCTTGCGGTCGACTTGGGGATGGACGCGCTGGTTTTATACCAGCAGGACGCTGTATCAGGACAGCTTACAGCGATAAAAACATTTTACACACCGCCAGGATGGGGACCCAGACATATCGCATACCATACTTCGGGGATGATTTATCTCGCCCATGAACTGGCTAATATTGTCAGTGTCCTGTCTTATGAAAGAGGTCAGCTGGCGATCATCCAATCTGTATCGACGTTGCCCGACCAGTGGCAGAAAGAAAACACAGCAGCAGCCATACGGGTAACTGAAGATGCTGTCTGGGTATCAAACCGTGGACACGACAGTCTTGCCCGGTTCCCTTTACATACGGGAGGCCTGCTGGGGACGGCCGATTTTTTTGCGTCTGGTGGTCAGCTGCCACGTGATTTTGCCTGGATTGGTCATGACAGGGTGCTTGTTGCCAATCAGGGGGGATCGATTGCTTTGCTGGACTGGAATCACGCGACACGGAACATGTCAATAATGGAGACTGCTGATTTGCCCGGCGCTATCTGTGTATGTCCCGTCAGACCAACCTGACAAAATTAAGAAGATACGGCAGCAAGGCGTTTTTCTTGACAAGCGACAAATTGCTCTGATAGCATGATGAACATTATAAAACCTGCAATCGGACTGAAATGGGTTGTCAACAGGGGGAACATATGAAAATTGCTTTTTCAACGTTAGGGTGTCCGGATTTCAGCTGGCCTGAAATTTATTCGATGGCAAAAGATCTGTCTTTCGATGGAATAGAAATCCGCGGATTGGGTGATGAGATCCTGACGATAAAAGCACCACCCTTCACGGATGAACAACTGCCGCAGACCGTCCAGACATTGAAACGGCTTCGTCTCGAAATTCCTTGTCTTTCTTCAGGTTGCTGCCTGAAAGACAGCGACCGTGCTCAAGAGAATCACGATGAAATCGTTGCATACATTCAGCTTGCCAGCAAACTGA
>JAAYBY010000158.1 GCA_012729935.1 Clostridiaceae bacterium
TCCAGATTCTGATTGACCGCGTGATTATAAAGACCAATCGCATTCTGCAGCACACAGATTTCGGTCGCCACACCAGCCAACTCGATCGCGTCGTACTGCTGCACCAGCCAGTCGATATCCGTCTGCTCAAGCATATATGAGCTTTTGGTCAGTGTTTCCAGATCAAGGTCCGCAAGTCGTCCGTACAGCTGCCACCCTTCACTGCCCTTGGCGCAATGGAGCGAAAACAGCTTACCTTCAGGCTGTTCATGCCAGTGTTCCGATGTGTGGGTGTCGAGCGTGCAGAAAACATCCTGCTCTTCCTTGCGATAACGGCTGATCCGCCGAACCAGCGCCTGCTCAATAGCCTGCGCCTTTGCACCTGCGGTCAATGTTCCGTGATTGGCAACAAAATCATTCTGATAATCTATGATCAAGAGCAGTTTTTTCATGGTAGTGCCCCTCGTTTCTGTCGGTTACATCTCTCCTCTGATTGTAACACGAACGCATGAAAAAAACGCAATCAAATTGTTCATTATCAACGTGTTTTCGTCTGCAGCCACGAAAACCGTGACCGCAGTTTGTTGTCATCGACCTGGTAGTCCGGGGAGGAACCCGGGCCAGATCAGGCTCAGCAGCAGCAAACCGATCAGGACCAGCAATGCGCCGATAATCAGCGGGACAAGCCAGCGGTGGGCTGTTAATCCATGGCGCAACTCAGCTTCACGTCGACTGAACGGATGCTGCAGTGCCTCATAGCGGCGCATGTCCTTTTTGAGCAGATGTTTACGTTTATTTATGACTTTCGCAGGCATCTCCTGATCTGCAGGATCGGTTATGCGAATGCTCACCAGGGCAAAACCATCGCCTTTTTTCAGAGGTTCCAGAAGCGTGTCGCGCAGCCGGCGCATCGTGTGAATGAACGGACCTGGCTGCAACACCAGCGAATTGAGTTGAGCGGGTTCCAACGCTTTGAGCGCACCGTCAGACAACAGGACCAGCAGATCTCCTGTCTGCAGGCTGACACGGATGTGGTCGCGGCTGCCCGGCATGGTGCGTTCACGCATCAGACCCAGACGGTTTGAGATGGGTTCCTGTCGATGTTCAGGCAGAGGGATCATCTGCCGATCACGACATAAAAAAGCACACGCGCTGCCAATGGTCACAACAGCAGCTGTGTCATGCTGAAAGAGGCAAAGGGCCAAGGATACGCCGGAAGCAGCACCGCGCCGCGGTTCCAGCAAACGAGCAAGCGCCTGTTCACAGTCCTGGATAAAGCGGTAAATCCAATCTTCATCGAATGAACCACCTTCCAGCTGGGTAGCCAGACGATGACGATCCAAAACTGCCAGCACTGTTTCGGCAGCATGGCCAAGCGCATCGCCGTCATCAGCGACGGCATAGATTTGAATGGGATCCTGATAAACAACCGATCGCTCCAGCGATCGATGCGGGCCGGGTACAATCCGCTGGTCAGCTAAATACAGTCTGTCTGATTGACGTGTGTCATCCGATCCTTTGCCCAGATAGGCAACGGCAATGGATTGGGCCATGCAAAACTCCTGTCTGCCCGCCAACAGATGATCCGATCACTTGATCTGTCAACAGGTGTTCAGCCAGATCCGTTCTTCTTCCGGCCGTGTGCGAGACCGCGATTGGTCTTGTCCGATTGATTGCGTTCTTTACTCAACCCGTTATTTTCGGGTCGTTCGGCTTTCGTTTCTTTAACTTGATGCTCTCGCGCGAGATCGCGAATCCGTACGTCTCCCGCCTTGTAGGACTCAACCATCTTTTCACAGGTTTCTCCGGTTCTCTCACAATACCGCTGAATCAGTTTGAGCTGTCCGGGCGGCATCTGCCATTGACGTGCCAGCTCAATTCGTTCACGGACACGGAGTGCCTGTTCACTGGGCTGCCCGTCCTCCATGTCATCAGTCTGTTCATTCGTTTCAGTGATTTCTGCAATCGTCTGAACAGCCATTGACGTCTGCGGGACCAGCCAGACAGCCAGCAACAACAATACAAGGGAAACGATTATCTTTTTCACAGGGACCGCCTCCTCTTTAGTTCCATACTCTTCATGTTCATTCTATCACATCCACGGTAAAATAATTGTTGCTTATTATGTTATACTGATTTAATTATTCACGGCATGATGCCCTATAACAACGGCCGTTACCCGTTCATCCCGGACAGCAGATCAGGTCCCGAAAAACCATCACACGTCAGCAGGAGCAGAATCATGAAGCAGTTATCAGTCGTCTCCCAGACCGTTCAGCCTTCACCAATTCGGGAAATGTTCAATCGTGCCCAGCAGATGACCGATGTCATCAGTTTTGCGATCGGTGAACCGGATTTTACCACGCCGCCGCATATCATTGATGCCGCGGTTGAAGCGCTGAGACGCGGTGAAACCCATTACACGCCGAATGCCGGTCTTTTGCCGCTGCGTCAGGCGCTGTCCAGGGAGCTTGAACGGACTCGCGGCATTGACTACAATCCGGACGACCAGATTATCGTAACAGCCGGTGCCATGGAAGGTCTGCTGCTGTCCATGATGACACTTCTCGACCCGGGTGATGAACTGATCCTCCCCGACCCATATTGGACCAATTATCCCGGCCAGGTGCAGATCTGTTCCGCTGTGCCGCGCTTTGTCCCGGTTGACGAAGCGAACCACTTCCAGTACAGCGCAGAGTCGCTTGCATCGGCCATCACAAACCGGACCAAGGGAATTTTGATCAATTCACCGGCCAATCCGACCGGCGGTGTCGCCGACCCCGGCACACTGGCATCAATCGCAA
>JAAYBY010000159.1 GCA_012729935.1 Clostridiaceae bacterium
CCGTAATTGCCAACGAAATGGTCATATTTTTTGAACGCCGGATAATAATTGGCCGGCAGCATTTCGCTGTGCGTATAGACATCAACGCCCGTTCCTTTTGTCTGCTCCAGCAATTGTTCCATATCGGTCAGATCATGTCCGGATATAAGGATTGCCGGATTGGTGCGAACACCAAGCGAAACCGTTGTCATTTCCGGATGGCCATAACGGGATGTATTGGCCGTGTCCAGAAGAGCCATCGCCTTAACCCCGAACTCCCCTGTTTTCAGGGTCAGTGCAACCAGTTCGTCAATCGTCTGGTTATCATTCAAGGTAGCAGCAAGTGCTTCATACATAAACGCACTGATCTCGGGATCCTTTTCACCGATGTTGCGCGCGTGTTCCGTATAAGCAGCCATCCCCTTCAACCCGTAAATAACCAGCTCGCGCAGTGATCTGATATCTTCATTTTCAGTCGCCAGAACGCCGACTGATTTGGCTTTCTCCAGCATGGCGTCACGTGAACCGGTTGAATAGGTTGCGGCATCCGACCAGTCCTGTTGGGGTGCCGTTTTTCGCAGCTGGTCACGGTGGGCAGCCATCTTGATGATCTGACGTTCAATGGCATCTCCATCAAAATTGGCATTGGTGATGGTCATAAACAGGCTGTTCAGAACTTCGCCATTCACTTCGTCCAGCTGAGCCGGGTCAAGTTGAGACTTGATGACAATTTCTGACACGCCTTTGAGTGTATATATCAGAAGGTCCTGCAAATTGGCTACATCTTCATTTTTACCGCAGACACCTCGCACTTCGCAGCCGGTATTTCTGGCAGTTTCCTGACACTGGTAACAAAACATACTCATTCAATAATCCTCCCTGGGTGTTGTTATTAATTAATTGACAGCAGCCTCATATGATTGGCGAACTGTCATATCCATTATACATGAAGGTTGATTGTTCACCAATACACATAAAGGTCGATTGTTCGCCAAGATGATTAAAGTCATAGCTCTTATATCAATAAACCGCTACAATGGACGTGTATCGAATGAACCTTGATCACGTAAAATCACCCTCATAGTCGCCAACAAACCTGCATCAGATCCGGAAAAAGGAGCTCATCATGAAAGCGATCGTCAACACAACACTGGTTCTCGAAAACAGTCTGGTCTGGGACGGCGTTCTCCTCTTTGACCAGGACAGGATCATCGCCTGCGGACCTGCAGAGCAAACGACCGTGCCTCCAGGCGCCACGATTATCGATGCCGGTGGCCGCTATACGGCCCCCGGTCTGATCGATATCCATAATCACGGCGGTCATGGCCGACTCTTTTCCGAAGACCCGATCCATTGCTGCGACCACTTCCTCCAGCACGGCCAGACAACGGTTCTGCCGACCTTGTACGCCAGCTTGTCTTATCAGGAACTGCTGGACGCAATCAAGCTGATTCACGAGGCAAGCCAACAGGGTTCCGGGCGAATAATCCACGGATTGTACATGGAAGGCCCGTACATGAACGCTGATCTTGGTGCTAATCAGAACAGTACGCAGTTCAGAGGCCCGATCGAAGAACATGAATATCGTGGCTTGGTGGATACGGCTGGTGATTTTGTTCGCGTCTGGTGTATTGATCCGGCACGCGCCGGAATAGAATCTTTTATGCAGTATGCGATATCTGTCCATCCTGATGTGATTTTCAGTCTGGGACACTCCCTCGCCGAACCGCAGCAGTGCCATGACCTGAAAAAATACGGTATCCGCAATCAGACACATCACGCTGATTCCGGTTCTCCGAAAGGTCCGGCGCGCGGGACGCTGGGTGCGGGGCCCGACGAGTACGCGCTTTACGACAGCGACATCTACACGGAGCTGATCAGCGACCTTCGGGGCATTCATGTTCGTCCGGACCGGCTGAGGCTTGTCGTCAAAACAAAAGGGGTCGATCGGGTGATTCTAATTACGGACTCATCAGGCAGCCGGGCCGGCTTCAAACCTAATCCCGGCACCGCATATGGCGAAGATCTGGCCTATGATGATGAAGGCCATTTGGCCGGCAGCCGTCTGACACTTGACGCCGCCTGTCGAAATATGATGAAGCATACCGGCTATGGCATTTGTCATGTGATCCATTTTGCCACGATCAACCCGGCCCGCATGCTGGGGATCGATCGTGAATTAGGCAGTCTGGCTGCCGGCAAAAAAGCCAACCTGATCATCTGTGATGATCAGATCCGGATCAATCAGGTCATCTTAGAAGGTGAAACCGTTTTTCAGTCCTGATTCAATGACGCTGCGTCATTGAATCTGTTGGGTCATCCCGTCTGGCTGCTCAGCTGGTATGATAACCGGCTGAAACAGGAGTTCCTCCATCGTGCACTCATTGGCGTCCACCCCGCGTTTACGTAAAAAGGCATACGCTTCAGCCTGAGCGGACTGGTAATAAGGGACGACAAACAGAATTCCGATACCGCAGGCCATCAACCCGAGCAGAAACCAGCCAATAAAGGACAGATCGAGAACGAACAGTTCCCATTTCATACCACGGGTCAGGCGCATGGATAACTTGAGTGCCCGGCGATAACCGATTCCGGGATTGTCCGCGAGAATCCAGGGTGTCATGCGATAGCTGTAGTGTTTGATCAGGACAGGCAGCGCGAACAGGGCGGACAGGGTCAATACCAGTGTCATGGCCACCAGAATGGCAACTTCAGGCGGGCCAATCCAACTATAGTATTGTTCGGGAATGCCATAGCCGGGCCATTCGAGTCTGCCGCCGATCAGCTGGACGATCAGCCAGGTTGATCCGGCGAGGAGCGGAATCCAGGCGATCAATCCCCAGAGAAAAAGAAACAGGTTCATCCAGAGCATACTACCAACGGTCTTAAGGTAGCGCCCTGCCTTAAACAGATTAAAGATCAGGCCAACAGACGGCGTTGCCGCTGATTCACGGCTACGTGAAAACCAGCGGTTGCCGCCAACCTGAATGACCGGAGATACAAAAATTGAGTAGGCAAGGGCAAAAAGACCGCCGAACAGCGCAACAATCAGCAGAAACGCGGAAAAGCGAACCGCAAATGGATTGAACCAGTTCTCAAAATCCGGAAAGGGGCGATTGAAAAAATCGATTCCCCATTGAAAAAACGACTCCAGTTGATCTGGCATCTGACCGTTTTGCAGATGAAAATCGCTTCTATTGAACTGGTACGTAAAAATATTTGACCCGCCGCCAAGAATGCCAACCAGCAATGTGACAGCGAACGCTGTCCAGTATTTATTCTGAAGATTGCGCTTGGCATGGCTTTTAATGTCACGTCGCAGCCACATAGTGATTCCTCCCCTATTGGCTTTTGCCTATTAATTAAGCCGAAACCTTCTAACATCTTTTCTGTTCTCATTATACATGATCTGTCACGTGTTTAAAGGGTCATCCGATGCATCATCAAAATTGAACAGCTGCAGACAAATTTATTTGCGTTCAAAACCGATTGGTGATAACGTATATTCAATTCCAATTCAAATGAACGCAGTCACTGCGACCACCCGGGAGGTTCCTAATGTCAAATGATATGGATGGTGTCCATC
>JAAYBY010000160.1 GCA_012729935.1 Clostridiaceae bacterium
AAGCAGCCTCGCAGCAAGCAGGTTTGCATTGGTAAGCTCGACCCTGTCACCGGAGAATTGATTCCCTCCAAGCGACTTGGCGAACATGCTTTACCCGCCATGAACCCGGCGATCACGGCGAAGACGAGCATCAGTGGACCGGCTTTACTGCTTAAGAAGATTGATTGTGATCTTGGTTTGTCCAGGCAGCTGAAAAAGGCTTGTCCCGAGCATTGGCAGGAGATCGTATCGCTGGCCTGGTATATTCTTTCGACCAGTTCGGCATTGAGTCACGCAGAAGTGTGGTGCCAGAATCATGAGGTGCCTTCAGACAAAAGGCTGAGTAGTCAGCGAATCAGTGACTTGCTGGACGCCATCAGCGAGGATGAACGGCAGACGTTCTTTGAACTATGGGGCAAATCAATCGCCAACCGCGACTATCTGTGTTATGACATAACGTCTGTATCCTCTTACTCAGAGCAAAATGAGTACGTCCGCTGGGGTTATAACCGGGATGGCGAGAAACTACCTCAGATCAATCTGGGCATGGTTTATGGCCAGCAAAGCATGTTGCCCGTGACGTACCGGCAGCTGCCCGGAAGCATCAATGATGTCAAAACCCTGTATAATCTGCTGGATCAATTAGATAAGCTAAGTTTCCCCAAGCTGCACCTGGTAATGGACAGAGGCTTCTACAGCAAGGCCAATGCCGATATGCTGGCAGATCGCGGCCATAACTTCACCATCGGTGTGCCGACTCATTTGAAATGGGTTCGAGACATTCTTGATGCGGATCGAGACATGATCGACGGCCCAGCCGGTTACCATGAACACAACGGGAAAGTCGTCTATGCCCATACCCGCCTGCTGTCCTGGGGCGAAAGCAAGCGGCGCTGCTACTTGCAGATCTACTTTGACCCTGACCGGATGGCCAGAGACCGGGTGGAATTCGATCAGGAATTGGCATTGTATCACCAGGAGCTGGTGCAGGACCGCCGCATACCTGAACACGAAGAAAACTACAAACGTTTCTTTACATGGAAGCAGACGCCGAAGCGCGGTCTGCAAGTGGCGTTTAACTGGGATGCGGTTAGCGCGGCGAGAAAACAATACGTGGGGTTCAGCGCTATCCTGACCACGAAATTCAAGGATCCGCTGGTCGCTCTGGACATCTACCGGGAGAAGGATGTCGTCGAGAAATGCTTCGATGATCTGAAGAATGATCTCGACTTGAACCGACTGCGGGTGCATCAGTCCAGTCGCATGAACGGCCGGCTCTTTATTCAGTTTATCGCGTTGGTTCTCTTGTCGGCTATTCGCCAGACGATGAAGACCAAGTTGCCTGGAAGCCGCTATTCTGTGCAGAGCTTGTTGTGGGAGTTGGAATCACTGACCACCATTCACTATTCTGGTAAGTATAAAAACAAAAGAAGTGAAATGACCAAGGCTCAACGAACCATCCTTGAGGCATTTGAAGTTCGTGCCGAAGCCTAGCTATAAAAATGGCGGGAATTTAGGTTAAAAGACTACGCTGAACAGCAGCTGAAACCAAAGACTGTAGACTGGTATCGAACGATGCTCGTTGAACGGATAGTTCCGTCGATAGGTCACCTCAAGGTTGCTAGGATTCAACCACATCATCTGATTAGCTTTATGAATGACCTGAAATTGAAGGGGGCATATCATGACATTAAGTATATTTCAAAACCTGGACTAAGTGAAATAATTCGCATCTCAAAACTCGATGCTCACAGTATAGGAATACATGCTAACACACTAAGAAACGCAAAAGTTGGTAGTATGATAAGCTCGGTGACTGCCCAAAAGATAGCAGATGCATTGCATATGAGTCTGAGGGATTTGTTTACCCCTCATGGTCTAGAAAAAACTCTTTCGGCTCAGACAATCACTCATCATCTTCGATGTGTTTCGACTGTGCTGTCTACGGCAGTTGAGTGGCAAGTCATTGTCTCAAACCCTTGTGATAGGGTTAAAGCTCCTCGTCAAAACAAAAAGAAAATTAATTACCTAGAAATTGATGAAGTGCAGGGATTACTTGATGAGGCAATGAAGCTTGAGGATATCAGGGTTCAAACAGCTGTCCTGATCTTTCTATTTACTGGTATCCGAAAGGGTGAACTTGCAGGATTGGAATGGAGTGATATTGATTTTGAAAAACAAATTATGTCAATCGAGAGAAACATGCAATATATACGAGGTCTTGGCTTAGTCACAAATAGTACCAAAACCGATAGCGGGTTTAGGATGATATCAATCTCTGCCTCGTTGATCGAACAATTGAAAAGATATAATACCTGGCAGAAAGAAGAGAGATTAAGGGCTGGCAGCCAGTGGGTTGATCGTAATCGGCTCTTTACAAGGTGGAATGGTGATTACATCGCACCCTCAACTGTCTACCATTGGGTAAAAAGCTTTCTGATTCAGCAAGGTCATGATGATATAACAGTTCACGGTCTGCGTCATACAAACATATCAGTGCTACTTAGCCAGGGTGTTGACTTGATTACTGCTTCAAGAAGAGCAGGTCATTCACGTCCATCAACCACAGCGAACATATACGCCCATGCATTACGAAAACCGGATGAAATGGCAGCAGACATGCTGGAGGGGCTTCTTGGTAAAAAGCGAAGTGTCGAGGCCATATAGTTGTCGAAAATTGGCGACTATTTGGCGACTAAACACATTAAAACAGAACATATAATAGTCAATAAAAACAAATAATGGCTGTGATAAACTCTTATATATCAGACGTTTTGACACTTTCGCAAAAATTAACATAATTATAATTGCGGACTACGGATCAGAAGGTTGTGGATTCGATTTCTGCCGGGCGCGCCAAGTG
>JAAYBY010000161.1 GCA_012729935.1 Clostridiaceae bacterium
AATCGCGCAGAAGGCGCTTGATCATCGCTTTTATCATCCTGCTGCCAGCTCTTATTCTGGCTGATATGTTCTGGATTGAACCGGCTTTGATGCTGACAGTCACCCGGTATGATATCAGTTGCCCGTCGTTGCCGGAAAACTGGGCAGGACGCACCATCGCCTTTTTCAGCGATGCCCATTTAGGCGAATCATACCCGCCCCCCAGGCTGCAGCGTATCGTTTCTGTCCTGCAGCATGAGCAGCCGGATCTGATTCTGTTCGGCGGCGACCTGATCGACAGCCGCACCCCGGAAACAGTTGATTACGACGAAGCCATCATTTCTGTTTTGTCGCAGATGCAGGCACCACTCGGCCAGTACGCTGTCGCAGGCAATCACGACAATCGTCTGAGATCAGAGTACGAACGAATCGACTATCTGTTCACAGAAAGTGGTTTTACCCTGCTGAATAACGAATCCGTGTATCTGGACGGCGTGTGGCTTGGCGGATTAGCTGAAAGCTATTTTGGTGCTCCTGATGTGGATCTGGCGTTCAGTCCTGATGGTCTGATCCATTCACAACAGACCGACTCCGGTAACATGACCGGTCTCACGCGCCTGCTGCTGATGCATCAGCCGGATTATGCGGCCGGACTGCCTGCTGATTCGGCTGATTTGATTTTTTCCGGTCATTCCCATAATGGGCAGGTTACCATTTTCGGTCGTCCGATTCTCACGGTCTATGAAGGCGCAGACTATCCGTATGGCTATTACCAGTTGTCGGGAAATCGTCAACTGATTGTATCGCGCGGGTTGGGTACTGTTGAAATTGCAGCCCGGTTTTTTGCACCGCCGGAGATCGTGATCGTCACGCTTCAGTCAGCTGAAACAACTGACGTTTCCTGATCGCCAGTTCTTCGTACCGTTCAAGATAGGTCTTGATTTCACGAGGATTGGTCAGACGATCAACTGCGCGGTTACAGGCATTTTTACTGGCTGAACCACTGCCGATTCCAATGACCGAACGCCGGTCGCTCATCATGCCGACGTTGTATATCGACTCATATCCCGGTCTGGCGTAGCCGACATTCTCGAAGCCTCCCGCAGATCGTTTCTGGCGATATAGATAATAGGGTTTATAACCGGATCGGGTCAGCTGAACATGTGTTTCATCCAGCATCTGTCCGACATCGGGTCTTAACGGAAGACCGGATTCGTCTGGCCGCTCGGCATCAAAAAGTCCGGCACTTCTTTTCAAAGTCAATGTATGGACGGTCAGGCTTTCTGGTTCCAGTTTCAGAGCCTGCTCAACAGATGCCCGGACATCCTGCACGGTCTCTCCCGGCAAGCCGGCAATCAAATCCATGTTGATGTGCTGGAATCCGATTTCGCGTGCTGACTGATACGCAGTAAACACGTCTTCGACGGTGTGGTGGCGGCCGATCCTGATCAGCGATTTATCGTGAAAGGTCTGTGGGTTGATGCAGATTCGTGTCAGGCCGGCTTTTTTCAGCAGCTTCAGCTTATCACGATTGATCGTGTCCGGACGGCCCGCCTCTATGGTTTTTTCAGCAGCCGGTAGAAAACGGATATGCTTAAAAAGCCCCTCTAGCAGTCTGTCAAGCTGTTCCGCGGAAAGGCTGGTCGGTGTGCCTCCTCCGATGTATAGACTGGAAACCGGCAGATGGTTTTTACCTGCAAACAGCTCGGTCTCGCGGATTATCGCATCGACATACGCATCCAGCAGATCCGCCCGGGCAGGTGCATCCCGTGTAATGAAACTGCAGTAGGAGCAGCGGCCGGGACAAAATGGAATGCCTACATACATAAGAAATGAATCATCCGGTATGGTCTTCAGAATGCGCTGTTCAGTCTGAGCTGTCTCTGCGCACAGAGTCGCCTTACGATCTGAGACATACCATTCATCTGTCAGAATTTCCGCCACTTCATGAAGTGGCATTCCCTGATTCAGATACTCTGAGGCAATTACAGTCGGTCTGATTCCGGTCAAAGCACCCCAGGGATAGCTGATGCCCGTCTCATAGACAAAAGCGGCATATAATTGGCGTCCAATCTCCCGTTTTTTCAACTCAGCTGCCACCACCCGCTGCAGATAAAAGGATCCGAGACGGGTCTTCACAATGACCTGCCTGCCGGATCGGGCGGAGTCCGGCAAATCCTCCACAAGACTGAAGCCCTTCAGATCATCTGAACCGACGGACAGCTTTTGTTCCTCAACACGGATCGAATCTCCATAAAAAAGACGCATCAGCTGTGAAACAGCAAATGATTCCTGATGATTGCATAGCAATAATTCCGGCATGATGATTACTCAGACTGTTCTTTGTCATACCAGGCAAGGACCAGATCAAGCATGCGCCCGTAGCTACGGACACCGTCGGTCTGGAGATTGGCTTGCAAGTATGCGTTATTGACTTTAGTCGATGTTTCGCGGATCGGGCCTTCAAACTGTTTCCAGAATGCGTTCGTCGCTGACAGGTCTCTACGAACAGCATCACTCAGCAGACCTGCAGCCGTCTGATAGCGCTCTGCATCAGCACCGGCCAATGCGTTCAGGCTTCGAACCGCCGCATCCAGTGTCGACGAATAGACGATATCAGGATTATCACTGTACTGACCGGTCAGAAAAGCCAGAAACCCTGCTTCGTCTTCCCTGGCGAATCCTCTGACATGGGCAATCTCATGCAATGCAGTACCCGGGATATCATGTTCGGGAACGGCGACGTTGATGTTTGACTCCACCCAAAGCGGCATGTACATGCCGGCTATTCCTGTATACGACCAGGCCTGCGACAGATAAACCGATTTGGGCCGTACGGGCATGCCGGCAAGCAGCGGATAATCTTCTGATGCGCGGTCATATGCGTTCCAGATGGATTTTAACGTGCCTTCGATGCCATACCTCAGACGAAAGTTTCCTGATTCATCCTCTTCGCACTGTACGCGCAGCTCATTGGCCTGCTTGATCAGGTCGATGGTCATCTCTGACAACATGTCAACCGAACGCGCCTTCACGGGGAGGTTGAATGTCTCAGCGACCGGCTGGCGCGCATAATTAAATCCATGCAGAAACATGAACAGAACAAAAGCTGTTGTTGAAAGCCAGGCAACTGTGCGATAAAGAATCAAAGCCTTGTGCCCTTTGTCACGTAAGCGGATCAGACGAATCAGCCAGATGACCAGCAGCAGAACCGCCAACGGTATACCGATCACAACCACCCATTCAGTCAGCGAAAACGGCAGCCAGGAAACAGCAGCACCAATCGGAGTGGAGATCCATCTGAAAATACGTCGTGCAAAGATGTTCTCTGCAATTTGGGGATAGGCTGCGAGTATACGCTGGGCTCCAGCCAGAGTAATCACAATAACCAGCCACAGATAATGGGCCGGACGCCAGAAAACGGTTCGCTTATGATTGAACCTGCCTGTCATCTGATCACCCCTTCAAGTGAATCATATCGAATCGATACCTGCGTCTGCAAGCAGCTGTCGGGTCAGATCGTCTGCTGAATCGAACAAGCGGACAGCTCCGCTCTCCAGAAGTTCCTGTCGATCTCTGAACCCCCACAAAACACCATAGGGATACATACCGGACCGAACTGCCGTTTTCATGTCAGTAGCGGCATCACCGACAAAAACCGTATCTTTCGGCTGGCTGTCAAGCGAACGGCTTATCATCAATGCCAGCTCAGGATTCGGCTTTGCCTGGCTGTCATTCTGCAAACCATGAACAGCGGCAAACGGATGATCGGGGAAGAACCAGCGGACGACCTGCTG
>JAAYBY010000162.1 GCA_012729935.1 Clostridiaceae bacterium
ATCCCTTTGATAAGATTACAAACAGCTTGCTCTGAAACAGAAAAAATGCTTAAGCCTGGGCGATTTCCATTTTCAGACGGACGATGATGTCGTGTGCGGATAAGATCTCTTTGATCCGATGAACCTGATCACCGCAGAAGACAAGTGCTTTTTCCGGTTGACCCGGACGGCAGGCACTCATCAAGGCCGTCATAATGCAAAAGACGTGGTTGCACCTCTTTAGACATTGATTACAGAAATTCAAATCCTTAAAATCTACCTGTTCAATCAGATCAACAAAGGCGTTACGCAAGGCTTGCCCGGGCAGGCCAACCGGGCTTTGAATAATCGTAACATCCTCTTTAACGGCATCAATGTACATTTGTTTAAAGTAATCTGAGGCATTGGACTCCTGACTAGCAGCAAAACGTGTGCCCATTTGAACACCATCAGCACCAAGTTTTAAAGCCTTGGCAATATCGTAACCATCTATAATGCCGCCTGCAGCAATAACAGGAATTTTGACCGCCCTTTTGACATGCGGAAGGATATCGGCCATCGGCTGATCTGTTCCCAAATGACCACCCGCTTCTTTTCCTTCGACAATGACTGCTGCTGCACCCATTTTTTCAGCCAAAACAGCCAGTCGGGCAGATGACACCACCGGTACAATCGGAATGTTGCTTTCACGACCCCAGCCAAACATATCACGAGAGAAGCCGGCACCCGAAATAACCAGGTTGATTTTTTCCATCATGGCAACTTTTACCAGTGCTGCAAAATTACTGACAGCAAACAGAACATTGACGCCGATGATTCCATCGCTGAGACGTTTGGCCAGTCGAATTTCATTTTTCAGTTCGTCTGGTGTCATTCCGGTCCCTGCTATGACACCGATTCCCTTTTCATTGGCAACTGCAGCTGCCAGCTTCGCTGTTGAAATGCGAACCGCCATACCACCTTGTATAATCGGTAACGTGGCGATAAGATCAGCTATTTTAAGTGCAGATATTTTCATGGTGACTCCTTTATGTAAAGACGTACGCAATAAAGTATCACCATATCACACTCGGAATTGTTTTGATAGTCAAACAATTGTGAATTTCTCGAAAAGAGCTTCTATTTCCAATGTTTTAGAATTACATCATCATTTTTCGCAAATAATCATCGAACAATGCACCTGCCCTATTTTAGGACATCAGATGACAATGGCCAGAGAATCGGCGCGTCTTCCTCGATTGTCGTGTATCGCGAGACGGACTTCAAAAAACAGCCGTCGTTCGGCAAAGGTGTCGACTGAGCAATTTCAATAAGCAAAACATCACCCGTTCCTTCTTTTGCCCAGAACGAATGAAATGTATACGTATTTAATGAAACGCTTTCTCCAGGCCGGAGTGTGATGACTGTTCCTGCCGGAGCAAAATAGTTGCGCCCGTCTGTCGATATGCGAACATCGGTGTCAAGCCTTCGTCCGTCCTTATCACCATTCCATAGTTCAACGCATAGATCACCGCCGCCCCGGTTGATAATGTCTTCAATGTACACATAGTGGTAATGAAAAGGCGTAACCTGCCCATCACGCGCAACCATCAGTTTTTCCGAATAGCGTTTAAAATATTCCGGCTTGTGGCACGATCCGCTGCGCATGGTAAACATCGTCAATCCTTCGCGATAAAAATCACCGCTGCCAAAATCGGTGATATCCCAACCTAGTTTATTGTCACGCAGTTCATCGTACTCGTTGCCCAGTTTCTGCCAGTCTTCGACAGTGAAAAAAGCAAACGGAGGTAAAGGGAACTGATGAGCAGCAGCAAAATCTACTGTCCATTTCATTATTTCATTGATTTCTGAACGCTTCATCTGGATCATCTCCTTTGATAAAGGTTACTAAAGCGAGTATGATTATATTGTGCTGATCTTGCTGCTATTTGTCCAGTCTGATTCTGGAGAATGCTTACCGAATTTATGAAGGAATGATCTCTATGAAACCTGCTGCAAAACTACTGGTGCTGTTAACCACCCTTTTTCTGACATCCTGCACATTAGCTGACAATTCATCAGATGCGTCGTCTTCATTTACTCTTTCGACAGAAACAACCCATGAACAGACCGTATCTCAAACGACTGACGCGCCAACAGAAAGCAGCAGTACAACTCACACGACTGAACCGGTCATGCTGCCTCCGGTAGAGACGGAACCACCGAACACCGACTATGAACCTGCGTTTGCAGGTCAGACGCGGGTTGCCGGCGTTGCGACTACAACCCCCTATGAAGCAAAAATTTTGACTGCGGAATTGACTAGCCCCTGGGCTGTTGCGGTTCTACCGGATGGCCGACTGGTTGTCACTGAAAAATCGGGCAACATTCGTATTGTTGAGAGCTCAGGTGAATTGAGCCAGCCGATCGGCGGATTTCCACCTGTTGATGACCGAAGTCAGGGTGGACTGCTCGATGTCATCCTTTCACCGGATTACAATGACAGCCGGTTGCTATATTTCACATTGGCGGAAAAAACAGCAGAGGGGTCACTGACTGCTGTCGCGCGTGGCCGGCTATCCGATGATGAAAGCATCGTTGAAGCGGTTGAAATCATCTGGCGCGCGATCCCCTATTATGATAACAGCATGCATTTCGGCAGCCGACTGGTTTTCGACCAGGCAGGCAATCTCTTCGTTACGACCGGTGAACGTTCTGATCTTGCCACACGGCCATTCGCCCAGTATCTGGACAACGCTTATGGCAAAGTCGTGCATATAACAGCCGATGGCGAGCCTGTTGCAGATAACCCTTTCATTAATCAGGACGATGCCCTACCGGAAATCTATTCCTTTGGCCACCGTAATGTTCAAGGCATCGCGATCCATCCTTTATCAGGTGACGTATTCATAAGCGAGATGGGCCCTCGCGGCGGTGATGAGTTGAATCTCATCCAGGCCGGCAAAAATTACGGCTGGCCCATTATCAGCTATGGAATCGAATATTCCGGGCAGCCGATCTCCGGGGGGCTGACCGTCAAGGAAGGGATGGAGCAGCCGGTTTACTATTGGGATCCTGTACTGGCTCCAAGCGGCATGACCTTCTACCCCTACGACAAAATCCCGGAATGGGAAAACAGTCTCTTCATTGCCGGGTTGCGCGCCCAACACATTGCACGACTCGTGATCGATGACAACAGGGTGATCGCCGAGGAGCGTCTGCTGTTAGATGAAACCCAGCGGTTTCGCGATGTCGCTGCCAGCCATGACGGCTATCTTTACGCGATCACTGATCAGGGTCGGCTGTACCGGATCGGGTGATATCGATTATTCGCCTATGAGGTCCGGTTTCAGTTTTCAGATTTACAAGCTAATCA
>JAAYBY010000163.1 GCA_012729935.1 Clostridiaceae bacterium
CCGGCGGCTGGAATTTTTCGGATCGTACGAGCTGGGCCCGGGCATTTGCTAAAGCTTTATCAAAACGCTACCGATTCTCTCTCGATACACCCTTCAAAGATCTTCCGGACAAGATCCGCCAGATCATCCTGTACGGCAACCAGGGAGAAAAACTTTCTGTCGATACTTCCAACAGCAAGTACAACCGCGGCGAAACGTATCGAAGTGACTGGATCGGTGTGGTTCCCAGTATGGAAAAGCGCTACCGGGAAACGAGCTCAGAGGAAATGAAGGCCTATTACGAACAGTATATGTCCATCACACCGTGTCCGGTCTGCCACGGCGCCCGTTTAAAACCGGAGAGTCTTGCAGTCAAACTAAATCAGACAGACATTCACGAATTAACCACCTGGCCGATTCGCAAAGAACTCGATTTTTTAATGAATCTGCCGTTGTCTGAGCGGGATGCGACCATTGCTGTGCAGATTCTCCGTGAGCTGAACGCACGACTCCAGTTTCTGATCGATGTCGGCTTGGATTACATGACGCTGGCGCGTGCGGCCGGCACCTTGTCCGGCGGTGAGGCGCAGCGGATTCGTCTGGCAACCCAAATCGGTTCCGGATTAATGGGCGTTTTGTATATTCTGGACGAACCGAGCATTGGTTTGCATCAGCGTGACAACGCCCGCTTGCTGCAAACATTGAAACGGCTGCGCGATCTGGGCAATACGGTTCTCGTGGTTGAGCATGATTCGGAAACCATGCTCAATGCTGATTATATTATCGACATGGGCCCGGGCGCCGGGGAAATGGGCGGGCAGGTTGTTGCGACAGGAACAGCTGAGGAAATCATGGCCATTCCTGAATCGATCACCGGCCAGTACCTGAGCGGCCGCAAACGAATCGAAATACCGGCCGTTCGTCGCACCAGTGAAGAAGCATGGCTGGTCGTCCGCGGAGCCAGTGAAAACAATCTCAAAAATATTGATGTACATGTACCGTTGGGGGTGATGACGTGTGTAACCGGCGTCTCAGGATCCGGAAAAAGCTCGCTGGTCAACGGTATCATCTACAAAAAACTGGCCAGTGAACTGAACAACGCCCGGCGGTTTAAAAAGGTTGCCTGCAAGTCCGTCGAAGGATTGAATTACCTTGATAAAGTCATCGCGATCGATCAGTCGCCGATCGGCCGCACACCGCGTTCCAATCCGGCGACATACACCGGCGTCTTTGACCTGATCCGTTCGCTCTTTTCAGTCACGACTGATGCGCGCGCACGCGGTTATAAACCAGGCCGCTTCAGCTTCAACGTACACGGAGGCCGCTGCGAAGCCTGCCGTGGTGATGGTGTCAACCGGATCGAAATGCATTTTCTCCCCGATGTCTATGTGACCTGCGATGTCTGTAAAGGACGTCGTTATAATCGGGAAACGCTCGAAGTCCAGTATCATGGCAAGAACATTGCGGACGTCCTGGCCATGTCAGTCGATGAAGCACTTGTCTTTTTCACCAACATACCGAAAATTGCACGCAAGCTGCAGACACTTCAGGATGTTGGTTTGGGATACATACGGCTGGGTCAGCCATCGACACAGCTGTCCGGTGGTGAAGCGCAGCGGGTCAAGCTGGCGACCGAATTATCCCGGCGCAGTACCGGCCATACGTTCTACATCCTGGATGAACCGACAACCGGTCTGCACATCGCGGATGTACACAAGCTGGTTGACATTTTAAGCAGACTGACTGAAAATGGTAATACAGTCATGGTGATTGAACACAACCTCGATGTCATCAAGACAGCGGATTATATTATAGATCTTGGCCCTGAAGGCGGTGATGCCGGTGGCACGGTCATCGCGGAAGGCACTCCGGAAGCAGTTGCCGGAGTTGATTCATCTTATACCGGTCAATACCTGAAGGAAATTTTGGGAGTCGCTTCCGGCAGCCATACCATCAGCCGGTGATCGGAAGCAGCTCACTATCAGCGACCCGTTAAAAGGCGATCCGCCAGTAAAGGGGATAGAGGAAGGAATCGGAAAATCGAATGTCAAAATGTGTGATGTGTAAAAAGAATGTTGCGGTTGTCTTTACAACCCGCTTTGAAAACGGCCAGAGAATCAGCGAAGGCCTTTGCCTGAAATGTGCCTACCGCACCGGATTGGGCGGCATGGATGAACTGTTCACGAAAGCCGGTATCAACGATGGAAATATCGATGAACTGACTGAACGGATGAACCACGTCATGTCGCAGATGGATGGACAAAATCCGGAAATGCTGTTTAAAACCCTGATCAGCGGTGGACTTGATTTTGATGCGCTCGATGAGCAGGAAGCGGCTGACGATGAAGATCGTTCCGCATTGCGTGAGACCAGTGAACTGCTGCCTGCCTCGATCGGTGGCGATTCAGAGGAAATTCCGGGGACAACACGGCAGAACGAGCGTGAGAACCAGCGGGGTAAACCGGAACGAAAACGTAAATTTCTAGACCAGTTTGGCAGCAACCTGACGATAAAAGCCCGGGAAGGCAAAGTGGATCGGATAATTGGCAGACAGAAAGAGTTAAGCCGCGTTATTCAGATTCTCAACCGCCGATCCAAGAACAACCCCGTGTTGCTTGGTGAACCCGGTGTCGGCAAAACAGCGATCGCCGAGGGACTGGCCGTGAAGATCACCTCAGGTGAAGTGCCGGCCAAGCTGTTAAACCAGGAAGTCTACCTGCTTGATATGACCGCGATGGTTGCCGGGACACAGTTCAGAGGGCAGTTTGAAAGCCGCATGAAGGGTGTTGTTGAAGATGCCCGCCGGTCCGGCAATGTCATTCTTGTGATCGATGAATTGCATAACATCATGGGCGCCGGTGACGCCGAAGGCGCCATGAATGCCGCGAATATCCTCAAGCCGGCACTGGCAAAAGGCGAGATCCGCCTGATCGGGTCGACCACACTGGACGACTACCGTCGTTATATCGAAAAAGACAGCGCGCTGGAGCGTCGTTTCCAGAAAGTTATTGTCGATGAACCCTCTCCGGCTGAAGCCGTTGAAATTCTCAAAGGTGTTCGCGACTACTATGAAGCACACCATCATGTGACCTACGCCGATAGTGTTGTGGAGACCGCTGTACGCATGGCAGACCGTTATATCACGGACCGTTTCTTACCCGACAAGGCGATCGATTTACTGGATGAGGCCGGTTCCAATGCCAATCTGGCTGATACAACATTGATCAAGCTCGAGCACACCCGCAAGATGCTTGAAACACTGAAAGAGGAACAAAACGAGCTTGAGGGCAGAATATCATCCAGCCCTGAAGACGTAGCGCTATATGAGAAACAGGCTGAGGTGCGGTCCCGTCTGATTCGGGCAGAAGAAGAACTGACCGGTCTTGAAGATGCCAGTCAGCCAACTGCCATCTCATCGGAAGATATCGCACGTGTCGTTGAAATGTGGACGGGTATCCCGGTTCAGCGGATCAGTGAAACAGAGACGGAAAAGCTGCTTCATCTCGAGGAGCGCCTGCATGAACGCGTTATTGGTCAGGAACAGGCCGTGTCCGCGTTGTCCCGCGCCATCAGACGCCACCGGGCCGGATTTGGTAAAAAGCACAAACCAGCCTCGTTTATCTTCGTCGGTCCGACCGGCGTCGGCAAGACGGAACTGGTCAAAGCGGTTGCGGAAGCGATGTTTGAGAGCGAAGATGCGATGATTCGCCTGGATATGTCAGAATTCATGGAACCGCATACCGTCAGCAAACTGATTGGCTCCCCGCCCGGATATGTCGGCTATGATGATGGCGGTCAGCTGACAGAGAAAATCCGCCGAAAACCTTACAGCGTCATCCTCCTGGACGAGATTGAGAAGGCGCATGCAGATGTTTTTAACATCCTGCTTCAGATCCTTGATGACGGACGACTCACAGACAGCCACGGCAGACTGGTCAATTTTGAAAACAGCATCCTGGTGATGACATCCAATGCCGGTACAACGCTGAAAGCCAACGCGATCGGTTTCGGGGCAGAAGGACATGTTGCGCTTGAAAGCCGCGTTCAGTCCGTACTGAAAGACATGTTCCGCCCGGAGTTTTTGAACCGGATTGATGAGATCATCGTCTTCCATGAGTTGAGTCGCTCGGAAATCCGCCAGATCGTCGATCTGATGCTGGCTGAGGTGATCGGTCAGATGAAGGCGAAGGGCCTTGATTTTGTCGTTACAGATGGATTGAAAGATCATCTTGCCGAACAGGGCTATGACCCCAAATACGGTGCTCGGCCGCTGCGGAAAACCATACAGCGGCTGCTTGAAGATCCGCTGTCAGACATGATTCTGTCAGGATCCGTCAAAGACAAAATCGCGGTTTCTGCTGACTATCAAGATAACCGGGTTACCTTTGATTTTCTGTAATCCAATGCGCTGATATCAAAAACTGACGCTTTCTCTTCAGGAAAAAGCGTCAGCTTTTTTGTGTGATTAACAGGGTGTAGATCGTTTGATCAGCTGCGATAGCTGCCGTTGATTCTGATATAGCCGTCAGAAAAATCGCAGGTCCATAGATGATCGCTGGCAGACCCGTCCTGAAGGTTAATCTGAATGAGAATGCTATTCTGCTTCAGAATCTGTTTGGCTTTCATTTCATCAAACGCCACAGCCAGGCCACCGGAACAAACCTGCAGATCTCCCAGATAAATATCACAGCCAGCCGGATCAAAGTCAGCACCCGAGTAGCCGGCTGCGGTTAAAATCCGGCCCCAGTTTGCATCTTCACCGAACAAAGCTGTCTTGACCAGCGGCG
>JAAYBY010000016.1 GCA_012729935.1 Clostridiaceae bacterium
CCGGTGCTGATTGCCACATTATTTGCGCGTATCAAGGAATCCGATGAGCAGAACAAGCCTTTTACCGCGATTCTTGGGAACCCGGAACCGGAAACGTACATTCCGCTTGCGGAACTGATCAACTACCACCGGGTCAGTTGCCGCAACGTCAATCTGTTTGCGATGGACGAATGGGCAGACCAGGATGGGAACATTGCACCCGAAACGTACAAGGCGGGTTTTGCGCACTCCATGCTTAAGTACTTCGTTTACCAGGTCGATCCTGACCTCAGAATGCCGATTGATCATGTGTACTATCCGACCAACAAGAACATCGCAGACTACTCGAAACTGATTGCTGAAGTTGGTCATGGCGGCGCAGATCTCTGCTCTTCCAGTCCCGGCTGGACAGGACACATGGCATTCATCGATCCGATCGATGATTTTATGACTGAGACGATGGACGAATATCTGGAGCAGGAAGCCAGGATTGTTGCGCTGCACCCCCTGACCATTGCACAGAATTCCTTGCATGGTGTTTTTGGCCAGTCCGGCTACGTTGCTGATGTGCCGCCCAAGGCAGCAACGATCGGACCGGTTGATGTCAAAAACAGCCGTGAACGGATTGAGATTCATGCGCTGCAGACTTCCGGCACGTTCTCCTCCTGGCAGCGGATGACCAGCCGCCTCGTTCTGCACGGCCCGGTATCGCCATTAATCCCCAGCTCGATGCTTCAGCTGATGAAAACGCAGGTCTATGTGTCCAATGAAATCGCAGCGCCATTTGACTGCTGGGAAACGACCGGTTATTAATGAACGGAATTGGTTGACACCATTTAATTACTACATGTTCTGAGTTATGCTGCAGCAGTGCGCCCGCACTGTAGGAGGGAGCACGTATGAGTTTACTAGGAAATATTTTCGGCTGGCTGATTGTCGCTGGTCTTGCGGTGACACTCCTTAATTACCCGATCAAAGTCATCTATAGAAAAAAGATTGCCAGGCTGCCAAAAGATTCGGTTCTGCGGCGCCGCTATGGTCTTGTTCAACGTTTTGTTGTCCAGTATCACCGCTTCTTCGCCGGTTTCACAACAGTTGCGATGATCGTTCACCTGGTCATTCAGCTCCAATACCGCTGGTTATCCTGGACCGGACTGGTGACAGCGATCCTCATGCTCTGTAACGGATTTCTGGGCGGTTATGGTCACTATATCAAACGAAAAAAGAAGTCTGCCTGGCTGTATATTCATCGGACAATAGCTGTTCTGATGATTGCAGCGCTTGCGGTTCATCTCGCGACCGGCGGTCGTTGAACGACCGTATTTCTGTCGAATCATTTGATCAATTCGTTTTGTAACCTGGGTACCAGCATGGCTATTCTGTCGATCTTATAATGATCTTGTATAGCGATAAACACTGTTGGATGGGAGGTTATCGTATGATTCGATATAAAAAAGAGTATCTTTCAAAATTATTTAACCTAATCGGCCTATTGCTCATCAGCGCTATGCTCGTCACTGCCTGTGCGGCTGATTCAACGTCATCAACCAGCGTCGGAGAACAGACGTTTGATCTTGAGACCTTAGCCCGGTATGATGGGCAGGATGGCAGACGGGCTTATATTGCAGTCGACGGAGTTGTCTACGATGTGACCGATATACCGCAGTGGCAAGATGGCGTGCACCAGGGCAGATTTTCCGCTGGTAAAGACTACAGTGATGCCATTCGCAGCGAGTCTCCTCATGGCACAAGCATGCTCAGTCGGGCTGAAGTTGTAGGGGTTCTGGTCGATTGACCGGGACCCGCACATTGGATTTATATTTTACTTCAATAATCAGTGCACCTTATATATAATGTTGATAAAAGAGTCGTGACAGATGATGACTGGCTGCTAGCGATTGATTTGGCAGCAGAAAAGAGGGTGTACGATGTTTTGTTCCAACTGCGGGCAGCGACTGCCTGATGACGCCAGATTCTGCACGGGTTGTGGTCAGAAAACCAGCAATGGATCCACTGCTCAAGCACAATCTGCCTACACACCACAAGCCACGCAGCAGCCTGTCTATGCAGCTCCTGTTCAGCCTGTCTACCAGCAGCCTGTTTACAGCGCTGGTGAACAGGTTGTTCTGGTCATGAGTGTGCATCGAAAATACTCGATGTTTAAACTGACGGCCTGCTACATCGTCTTCATGAACGATAAAATTGTGCTGGCACATCTTTCAACAGCCATGCAAAAGGCAGAAAATGAGCGCTTGTCGCAGGAAATCAAGGCTAGCGGGACGGGCTTTTTCAAAGGCAGTGCTGCCATGATGAGCTATTGGGCTAATTATCAGAAAAAGTACTATCAGATGTCATCGCAGCAGATCCTGGCGGAGAACCCACAGGAAAACAGACTGATTCCTAACCAGTCTGTATCAAAGATATTCTTTAGTGCCTATGATCAGGATTTATCCACCGATGGATCGCAGACGACAACAGGCGGCAAGCTGAATATCGACATCGCCGGCGGAGAAACGCTGAAATTCACCCATTCCATCGGCTCAAACCGCTCGACGCGCGACTCACTTCTTCAGTTGTTTGGCGGTCGACTTAAATACCGACGCTGAACCTGACTTGTTTCGTACCGTATCAGTTTCTATTCGAAAAGAAACAAGACGTATTAGTCCTGTTTCTTTTCGTAGTTTTCTCTGACATATTCGAACTTTTCGCTCAGCGCGGGAATCGCGACGGTGATATCCGATGCAGCAAGAATAAAATTCATGCCGGCTTCCAGACAAGGCTTGTAATGGGGCCAGGTCGGATCGATGTGCGCACCGACCGCAACGCCTTTTTCACGGCAGCGGCGAATGACATTGACCAGCGTATCGATGAACGCGGGGTTGTCGTATTCAAGCGGAATCCCCATCGAACAGGAAATATCGTGCGGACCCAAAAAAACAGCTGATACACCGTCAACAGACAGCAGCGCATCCAGATTTTCGATCGCCGGAATACTTTCCACACCAATTACCAGATAGAGGTTCTCGTTGTGTTGTTCCATATAGACGGTCAGCTTGTCGCTGAACTGCTTCTCGCCGGCCAGAAAAGCCTGAAGATAAGCACCTTTGATCGGTCGGTAACGCAAGGCGGCTGATACCTGACGAACCTCCTCGACTGTTTCGACATAAGGGATAACGATACCCTCCGCACCGCCTTCCACTGCGATTGTTGCCAGTCGTGCATCCGGGTAGGGAATCCGAACCATCGGAGAAATACCATGAGCCGCGTAAAGATGGCACATGTTGGAAATCTCGCTGCGGTCCAGCGGTATGTGCTCATTGCAGATGAAGGCAAAATCCATACCGCTCTTCTTCATCCATTCCGGAATAGGCGGGCTGACCAAACCAATGGTATGCGTGCCATAGACATAGTCGCCGCGGGCGAATTTTTCCCTTAAGAATTTTCCTCTCATTCAATTGTCCTCCATTGATGATCTTTTGATTCACATTGGTGTTAACATAGTTGATTCAATTTTTGAATCTAGAAATATCATAGCATAAAATGAAATGGATACCTGTCGATTTTCAATCGGTTGAAATCAACGGAACCATGAATTGAAGATTGGTTTCGTGCCACGACTATTGCTTTATGGCATAATAACGATTAATGCATTCGAAGGTGAGGTCGTGGCAAAGTGTCGCCCTCAATGATCGATGACTAGCGGGAGGAACCCATTCGTGCGTTATACACATTTGCTTTTTGATGCTGACGGTACATTGTTTGATTTCGAGCAGGCTGAGACGGAAGCGCTGAAACAAACCTTAGCCAGAAGAAATCTGCCGTTCAGTCCGATCATCCGATCACGCTACCGTGAAATCAACCAGACATTATGGGATGAATTTGAGCAGGGGCGCATACAAAAAGAAGAACTGAAAGCTGAACGGTTCAGACGCCTGCTGACTGAGTTTAATGTTGATGATGATCCGTCAGCAGTCAACCAGATTTATGTCGAGGAACTGGCGAAGTGTTCTTTTCTGTTCGAAGACGCATTGTCTGTTTGCCAACAGCTGTCTGCTCACTGCGAATTGGCGATCATAACCAATGGTATTGCTGAAGTTCAGCACAGCCGGTTCAATCGTTCACCACTATCGAACGTAATTCCACATATCTTTGTATCTGAATCGATCGGATTTCAAAAACCGCAGGCTTCGTACTTTGATGCTGTTTTATCTTCGCTGGAGATTTCTGACCGCAGAACCGTTCTGGTGATCGGAGACTCTCTGACTGCCGACATTGCGGGCGGACTGCAATCAGGATTGGATACGTGCTGGTTTAATCCAGCCAACAAGAAATCCCCTCCTGAAACCCAACCGACTTACATGATTGGGCGTTTGAATCAGATCCAGTCCATTGTGTTCGGACAGGAACTGAGCCGAGCGTGATCAAAATAAAGCAGTACGTCTTCATACATCTGTGTGCTTAAAATGAGCGCAAGAGACCGTATTAGATAGTTCATGGGGGGTGCATGAATGAGCCATTCAATTGAACAAACCGTTTTGGAAGCACTGGAACGCATGAAGATCAGCTATCAGTTGACGCAGCACGAAGCGGCGATGACGATGGCGGATCTGGAGACAGTCGATCAGGCGATCGGTGTTTCACATGTGAAAAACTTATTTCTCTGCAATCGACAGCAAACGAATTTTTACCTGCTTCTTCTGCGCGGGGACCAGACATTCCGAACCGCTACGGTTTCTAAGCAGCTCGGAGTTGCCCGCCTGTCGTTTGGCAGCCCGGAACACCTGATGAAGCTGATGCAAATGGAGCCGGGCGGCATCTCTCCGCTGGGACTTCTTTTTGATCGTGATAGACAGGTCCAGCTGCTGCTGGATCGCTCTTTACAGAAGGATCCGCTTCTGTGTGTACATCCTTGTGTCAACACGGCCAGCGTTGTCATCAGCCGTGACGATTTTATGAATATTTTTCTGCGCGAAACGGGTCATCGGCCAAAGTGGGTGGATTTAAGCGCTGCACAGCAAAACTGATTGCGAAAACGGCAGACCAATGCGTATGCGGGGCTGGCATCTGACACAGTGGTAGAAGCCAGGTCAAAAGAATAGACCTGACACAAACGCGGTGATGCAGACGATTGGCAGCAGGTGATTGCGCAGACTTCGAGACCGATGCAAACGTGAATCATCAAATGTTGCCTGGGTAGAACCTGAAAAGACAATAACAAGGGCAACTGCCAGAGCTGGCTGCATCGCCCAGAGGCCGGTCGACAGGCCTGTCAGGGCTAATAGGACCCATTCAGTTTGTTTCTGCTGGCGATCTGCTTCTGCTGCCGGATAGAAGCGGGTAAGCAGAAACCAGAGCCCGGCAGTCAACAGGGCACCTGTCAGGTGCTTCAGGATATAGCCCGGCTGCAGCACCAGGAGCAGAACAATCGGAATGCCAATCCAGAAGAAAAGCGCTGCAGGTTGTTTTTGCTGATCGACAGCGATGAATGAACCGACGAGAAACGCACAAAAGAGGATTAAATATAGCGCGATGTGAATGCCATTAACAGCACTGTCAGGCAGCCTGCTCAGCCAGACCGGACCCGGCGAGGCGGCTGGTGAGAATGGGCCGGAACCCCAGACGGCAAGTGTCACTGCGAAGAACAGGCCGGAGATCAGCTCGACAATCATGTATCGTGCTGCAATCGGCTGATGACAATAACGACAACGTCTATGGAGCAGCAGATAGCTGAAAACGGGAACCAGATCCAGCCCGGACAGCTGATGGTGGCAGCTGGGGCAATGCGACCGTCCGCGTGAGACGCTTTCGTGGCGGGGCAGCCGGTAAATCAGCACATTCAGAAAACTGCCGATGATCAGGCCCAGAAGTCCGCCCATCAGCGTTCGGTAGATCCCCAGTATCAGCTCCATTGAATAGCCTCCTGACGCGATTGAGTCATTGTCATTTTAGCACGTGATCAGCTGCTTCACAAAAGAAACGAAACTGGAAAGCGGGAAATGTCAAAAATAGTCAAAATACAGCCGATCCGTCACAACCGTTTCTTTACAAGCAGGGGTGCATGTGTTAGAATCTTGTAGCATTTGAAGATGGCGAATCATGCCTTCTGGGAGGATATTAACATGGCATCTGTTTTAGAAAAAAAAGAAAATCATGAAGTTCAACTGACAATAGACGTTAATCCGGAGGCGTTTGAAGATGCGCTGCAGCGATCTTTCCGTAAAAACGCCAACCGCTTTATGATTCCGGGATTCCGCAAAGGAAAAGCCCCAATGGGTCTTGTAACCAAATACTACGGTGAAGGTGTTCTGTATGAGGACGCGATCGATTTCGCGGCAAATCCAGCGTATACTGAAGCACTGGAAGAACATAATCTGCACCCTGTTTCACAGCCTGCTATTGATATCATCGATATCGGCAGAGAAAAGGGCCTGAAGTTCTCAGTAACGGTAACAATCAAACCTGAAGTGGAACTGGGTCAATATGAAGGTGTTGAAGCTGTTCAGCCTGTCTACCCGGTAACAGATGAAGAAGTAGATGCCGAGATTAAACGGACTCAGGAACGCAACGGCCGGATGATACCGGTTGAAGATCGTCCGATCCAGGATGGCGATACCGCCAATATCAACTATCTCGGATCCCTTGATGACGTGCCGTTTGAAGGCGGTGCAGCAGATTCCTACGATCTTAAGATCGGATCAAACACATTTATTCCCGGTTTTGAAGAACAGCTGATCGGTCACGAAGCCGGCGAAACATTTGATATCGAGGTTACATTCCCTGAAGAATATCAGAACGAGGAGCTGGCAGGGAAAAAGGCGGTTTTTAACGTAACAGTCAACAAC
>JAAYBY010000164.1 GCA_012729935.1 Clostridiaceae bacterium
CTTTATCCGATGCCGTTCTCAAGGCTTATCCCAACGTGTCGATGATCGCCATCACACTCAGAGAAAGCCAGAGCGCAGACAGCAACGACTGGGCGGCCTGCCTGAATGACCGGAAGCAGTTTTATCTCAGCAAGAAATACTCAATCCGGGACATTGTTGATCGTGTCGGCGGCGGAGATTCTTTTGCCGGCGGACTTATTTACGGTTTGAATACCTATGCAGACAAAGGCGACGCGCTGACATTTGCCGTCGCAGCCAGCTGCCTCAAACATTCGATTATGGGTGATTTCAACCGGGTTACTGTATCTGATGTGGTCAATCTGATGGGCGGCGATGCGAGCGGCCGCGTGCAGCGTTAAGCTGGATCGACAGCGCTATCAGACCGATTCGCCGATTGAAACCAGTGTCCGGATCAGCTGCGCGGCATCTTCTTTCGTGACCCAGTAATGGGTCACCACGCGAAATACATGATCATCGGCTTCGTTGATCAGGATATTCCGTTCGGCCAGCTTTTCGAAGAGTTCTTGTTCGGAGAACGGGAAACCTGTGAGCCGGAAAAAGACCATGTTAATTTCCGGTTCAGCCTCAAGACGAAACCACTTCGGATAGCGGCTCAGTTCGTCATAGATCCAGCGCGCCAGGTCATGGTCGTCCGCCAGCCGCTGACGCTGTTCCTGCAGGGCGAGCAGACCTGCTGCTGCCAGGATGCCCGCCTGCCGCATACCGCCGCCGAGAATTTTTCTTTTGCGGCGAGCCAGCGCGATGACATCACGAGGGCCGGCCAGTAAGGACCCAACCGGAGCGCAGAGCCCTTTTGACAGGCAAATCTGCACGGTGTCGACCATCGACGCTATTTCTTTAGCCGTCAGCGAACCGCCGGCCTCAGCATTAAACAGCCTCGCACCATCCAGGTGGATGGGTATCGAATAGCGATCTGCGAGTGCGCGGACTGCAGACAGATAATCGGATGGCAGGATACGACCGTCAGAATCAGCATTTTCCAGGCAAATCAGAGCCGTCCGCGGACTGTGAATATCCTCAGGGTGCTTGCGGATCGTCTGTTCGAGCTGCGTGAGGTCCATCAAACCGTTCTGCACAGGCAGACAGCGCAGTTGAGCACCGGAAAGGATCGCAGCGGCACCGGCCTCGTGAACGACGATATGTGAACGTTCGGATAGAATGATTTCGTCGCCCCTGTTGACCTGAGCCATGATGGCCAGCTGGTTGCCCATGGTTCCGCTCGCTGCAAAAAGGGCAGACTCCTTGCCAAGTATATCGGCCGCTGCCGCTTCCAATTCGTTGACGGTCGGGTCATCGCCATAGACATCGTCGCCGACTGGAGCGGAAGCCATCGCTTCGCGCATGGCGGGCGTCGGCCAAGTTACCGTATCACTGCGCAGATCAATTCTATTGTGCATCATAGTAGGATTCCTCCGTTTGATTCTGTCTGTTAACTTACGTTTATAATATGATCCGGGCAGGATGTCAAACAGAACGGGGTCTGAATTGTCTATCAATCATACAGTCACACAATTCCCCGAAACATGTAAACGGGTTGTCATGATAAACCCTGTCGAGATGCCGGACTGCGTGGTATGATAGGAATCAGCAAAACGATTGGAGTCAGATGCGACGTGAACAAGAATCCAACGAAAGAGACAGACAAGATCAGAAATTCAAGTAGTGTTGGCACGTGGGTGCTGCGCGTTTTTCAGGGCGCGATGGCCGGTGGTGGTGCCATATTACCGGGCGTCAGCGGCGGTGTCCTCTGTGTTCTGTTCGGTATTTATCAGCCGTTGATGGCTTTATTTGCACACCCGATCCGGACGCTGAAAACCCGCTACCGTTTTTTTATTCCGATTTTTATCGGGGCAGGTCTCGGGTTTCTCGTGCTGGCTCGTCTGGTTGAATGGCTGTTTCGCACTTCTTCAATCCTCGCCTTGTCGCTTTTCATCGGCTTGATTGCCGGAACCTTACCCTCCCTGTTCAAAGATGGCGGCAAGCACGGGACGACGCGGGGCACATGGACAGCTTTCGCAGTCAGCCTGATTGTTCTGTTCACAGGATTATCCTATCTCCAGACGCATACAGGAACAGCCATTACGCCAAACGGCTGGTGGTTTTTAATGTGCGGCGTTGTCTGGGGATTCAGTCTGGTTATTCCCGGTTTAAGCTCGTCTTCCATCCTGATTTTCATCGGATTGTATGAGCCGATGGCCGCTGGTATAGCCAATCTCGATTTTTCGGTTATTCTGCCGCTGGGTGCCGGTATCGCTGCAACGGTACTTCTCTCCGCACGCCTGGTTCACTATCTGTTTGAGCATCACCATGCGCTGATGTATCACCTTATCCTGGGTGTGGTCATCGCATCGACGCTGTTGATTATTCCGACAAATTTCACAGGTATCAAGGATCTTGTGATCGCTCTGGTCAGCTTTGTTACCGGATTTGCCCTGGCCTGGGGCATGGATCGCTATGGCGAACGGATTGCTGAAGCCTGAAAACCTCTGGTGGTGTTGTGTTCTGACTGCTGCGATGATAAAATTAAGGTGCTGGTGAAGCAGCAACAATTGAATGAAAGATCATCTCTTATCAAGAGTGGTGGAGGGACTGGCCCTGAGAAACCCGGCAACCGCGGCGAGCAGCGGTGCCAATTCCAGCAGGTGATAACCTGGCAGATGAGGTTTATTCGTTTACCTCTTTGCCCAAAGAGGTATTTTTTTGCACAATAGAGATATCAGGAGGCAAACAGCATGAAAGAACAATGGCTTTTTACATCTGAATCAGTAACGGAAGGGCATCCGGACAAAGTCTGTGACCAGATCGC
>JAAYBY010000165.1 GCA_012729935.1 Clostridiaceae bacterium
AGATAAAACTGCTTCCGGTCATTCAGGCAGGCCGCCCAGTCGTTGCTGTCTGCGCTCTGGCTTTCTCTGAGTGTGATGGCGATCATCGACACGTTGGGATAAGCCTTGAGAACGGCATCGGATAAAGCCTTGTACGCATCTGTTTTCAGTTCACCACTCTGAACATCTGCTTCTGCCTTGATGCCAAGCGATTTCTGGCAGTCTTCCTCATTGGCAATCAGCACGTCAACAAACTGAACCAGTTCCGCCATGACCTCCGGTGCTTTTTTGCCGTATTTCCACAGCTTGTTCCGATAATTGAGATCGCAGGAGACGGTCAGTCCCAGTTTTTTCGCATTTCGCACCGCTTCAAGGGACAACTGCATCGTGTTTTCCGAAATAGCCGGTGTGATGCCTGTGATGTGAAACCAGTCAGCACCTTGAAAAGCGGCTTGCCAGTCAATGTCGCCGACGTTAGCCAAAGCAAACGCGGAACCACTGCGGTCATAGATCACCTTACTGGGCAGCTGGTTGGCACCAGCCAGCAAATAATAGATGCCCATCCGGCCAGAACCTTGCTGGATGTGTCGTGTACCGACTGAAAAGCGGCGCAGTTCCTGAAGACAGGCTGTCCCAAGTTCATTGTCCGGCAAAACCGTGACAAACTCCGTTTCTATGCCATAGTTGGCCAGCGAAACAGCGACATTGGCCTCTCCTCCACCGTATGTAGCCTCCAGAACCGGACTCTGCAGGAGACGTTCAGAACCGGGGGTTTTCAGGCGAAGCATGATTTCTCCAAATGTAACAACTTTCATAAACGATCACCTCGTATAATATCTTTATAGCCCAGAATATGCTGTCACAGCTGGGCTGGTTGAATCAGTTTAATGGTGGTCTTGTCGATGACATGATCCGCCAGCAGACATGATTTGTCCCGGCACGGATAAATTTTTTCGAATGTATCCTGAGTGATCAGGCCGCGCTTATGCAGATAATAGAGCGTACGGTTGATTTGATGAGTCCGGATCACAAGCTGTCCTTGTTCCGATTGTCCCGGTTCATGAATCACTGAACCAGCGATCTGGTTCTCTTCAACCGACAAGTGAAAAATCTGTGAGACTTTTTGTTTGAACGCATCGATCGCACCAGCCTCTTTTTCGGCTAACGTACAAGACTCCACGGTGAAGCCGAGCAGCAGGTCAACGGCCTCGCCAGCTGTTTGTCCGATCGCGTCAAACCGATGGTTGACCACATCCTTGGTATTGCAGAGCCAACCGCCGCCGACCGCATGGATGTATGGCTGGTCCACGTACTCCCGAAGATTGCTCTGATCGATTCCGCCCGTCGGAATAAACGAGACACCGGCTGACTGGTAAGGTCCGTACAGGGCTTTACAGGCTTTGATCCCGCCGTAGATATTCGCCGGGAAAAATTTAACCGTCCGGATCCCGTAGGCCAGCGCGCCTTCGATTTCGGTCGGTGTCACACAGCCCGGCGTGATGGGAATCTGATGCTTGACACACCAGTCAACGATCTTTTCGTTGAATCCGGGTGAAACGATGAACCGGGCACCTGCCTCGACCGATTCTTTGCATTTATCCAGCGTCAGGACTGTACCCGCTCCGACCAGCATTTCAGGACATTGCTGCGCGACATTGCGGATAGAATCAATTCCCGCTTCGGTCCGCATCGTTATCTCCATGACGCCAATCTCGCCCTGCAGCAAGGCTTTTGCGGTGGGCACAGCGTCGGCTGCGTCCTGGATGACGCACACCGGAACCAGTCCGGATAACCCGATGATTTCAAGTGCATTCATATTTTATACCTCTTTCTGCTGACCCTGCAGGTTGTAAATCGTCGGCTCAATCGCCAGCGTTTCACCGATCATCCGCATTTCAGACAGTGTCTTGTCATTGATGGGAATACCCGACTGCTTCTTTTGCAGCAGCGATTCCTGTTCTTTCTCGCCGTGTGTATAAATCCGTGTTCTGCCCTCCGCCTTCGGACTCTGCCGAAGTTCCTCGAGCAGCTCACTCATACGCTTTTTAATGATGGTTTTGTCACCAAACAGGCCATAATCAATCGCAGCAAAGAAGAATGTGGTATCGGAATTACCGCTTCTTTTGACATGCGGCGATGTTGTACCACCTCCAAGAATCGATGTAAACAATTCAACAATCAGACCTAAACCGTATCCCTTGTGGGATCCCGTTTCTTCTGCTGCTCCGCCGACAGGGAAGATGCCGCCGCCCAGTTTCCCGATGATGTGACTCAGGACCTGCTGGGCGTCTGTGCAGGATTCACCCGTCTGATCGGCTGCCCAGCCGTCATGCAGCGGCTTTTCATTCTTATTATAAACTTCGATTTTGCCGCGTGTCACAACCGTTGTCGAAACATCAAACAGAAAATCAATCGGATCAGCGGGCATGCTGACTGCGATCGGATTGGTGCCGAGCATCGCTTTACGGCCGAATGTCGGAACGGCGATCGCTTCTGTATTGGTCATGCAGATACCCAGCATATCTGCCTGTGCGGCCATCTGGGTATAATAGCCGGCGATCCCGAAATGATTGGTGCCACGGACGGTCACCAGGCCGACGCCATGCTGTTTTGCTTTTTCAATCGCCGTATTCATGCCCAGTTTCGCCATGATCTGGCCCATGGATCGAGGTGCGTCGATCACTTTGGAAAGGGGTGTCTCAAAAACCGTTTCCCAGGGTGCATCCGCAATGATCGAGCCTTCCTGAATCGCCTGATAGTAGCGAATCAGCCTCTGGACACCGTGTGATTCAATACCATATAGATCCGCTGTCAACAGAACATCTGTAATGTCCTGACTATCCTGAGTCGAAAAACCGCACTGCTCAAAGACAGCCTCGCAATACGATCTGATTGCCTGCTCGTCAATATACTGATAGGCCATAGAATAAGTCACCTCAAATTTTTGTTTTTGTGAGACTGCTGGTGGCAAACAGCCCGTCAGCAGATTCTTTCACCTATTGAATATACGGCTTAATTGTCGTTAATGCAATTCAGATAACCCCGAAAAATCAAATCTTTTTCCTTCGATTGTTGTCGTATTTTGTCTGATTGTCAGACGATTCAAAGTAAATCAAGTCGACTAAACTGGCTGTACAGGTTGAAACGTGTGAATAAGAGAGGAGGATTTGGCGAGCAGACAACTACGGATGGACAGCAAAGGGGTTTGCCAGACATTTATGAACTTCATTATTGCTGACGCTGACATGGATTATACAGCTGCATTGGCCAATCGAATTCATCAGATTAACCCAGCACTTCAAATCGACAGATGTCATCGTTCAGAGGATTTGCAGCGGCTGATTGCAGCGCAAAAGGAACAGCAGGAGCAAGCGTTATTTCTTTATAACAAGCGGGATTTTGTTGAATTGGCACAATTGAGTCAGGCCAGCGTCTGGCCGGAAGCCTGGGAGTCCTGCCCTATGGAGGAAGGACAATCACATGGGATAACTGACTCTTCCACCGCTTTCTGTTTCAAACGATACGATCCCGTTAGCCGTCTAACCAGGCAGTACCACGATTTTTTCTACGGACAGATGCGACCGGCAGAGGAGCAGGACTGTCTCTCGAAATCAATTGATCAAAAAGGTGTATTCGATGACCAGACATCATCCTGTCGGCTCTGGTGTTCGACTTCCTTTTCCCCTGATGTGTCGCGAAATCACCACAAGCGACTGCACAGTCTGGTACAGACAGGGCGGCAGATCATCTATCTGCCACTGATGCCAGCCTATCTCATGTATGCGGTCCGCCATGTTAAACAGGGGCCTTCTCTTTCTGATTTGTTGCTTGAAATATCACAAGGCACCATCAAGGCTTCGGATATCGGACGTTTCTGGTATCCTCAGCCGGACGGATTCCTTTGTTTTCGTCCACCTGCACGCTCTGACGATCTGGTCACGTGTGATCCAGAGCTCATTCGCCGTCTTGTTCAACTTTTTAGAGAGAAGATTCAATCGGATCCATCCGGACAGATGACCGGTCTGATAGACTGTGTCAGTTTACCGGTTTCGACGTTACGAAGTATAGCGGTTCAATGTGATGTTTGCGAATTTATCTGGCCTGATGATGACCTGTATGCTGCTCAATCAGCTCAGTATGAAGCGGCTTCCGTGATGGCCGCTTTGCCTGCGGGATGCCAGATTATTCAAAACGGTTATCCCGTTCAACTGCACTCTGAAAGTAAAGGAGGATTTCAGATCGCACGTCCACTTGCTTGAGTGTTGCTCTGATGGTTTTATGAAACAGGCAATCTTTGAACAGCCAATCCTCAACAAACTGAGCAGGCAAAAACTGACGGATGAGGTCCTGCAGGCACTGGATGGTCAGGAAAGTGTTCCCGATGACACATTGATGCGGTGTATCGTACTTGCAGTCACGCGTCATACCAGCGGAACCCGGTATACGTTAAAAGAACGTCAATCACTTGCCAGATCTCTGTTTAACGCAATGCGCGGTCTTGACCTGCTTCAACCGCTGATCGATCACACTGAAATCACTGAGATAATGGTCAATGGTCCAGATCAGATCTTTTTTGAGCAGAAGGGTCAGTTATTCCTGTCGGGACTTCACTTCGATAACGAGCAGCACTTAACAGGTGTTATCACAAATTTTTTCGGTCGTGCGAACCGATTGATTCATGAAAGCAAGCCGCTTGCTGATATGCGCCTGTCTGATGGCTCCCGCGTTCATGCTGCCCTTCCGCCTGTAGCACCAGATGGCCCTATTCTGACGATCCGAAAATTTACAGGATTTGAACCGACTTTATCATCACTGATTGAGCAGGATTTTATCACACAGGAGGCATCCGAATATTTGGCAGAAGCCATCGTCAATAAGCTCAACCTGTTTATCTGTGGTGGAACAGGGTCTGGAAAAACAACATTTCTCAATATTCTAGCCCAGCTGATTCCTCAATCAGAACGTGTCATCACAATTGAAGATGCCGCAGAACTTAATTTACATTGCCTGCCAAACTGGGTCCGGCTTGAAGCACGTCAGCCGGGGCCGGACGGTCAGGGAGCAGTCACGTTATCTCACCTGATCAGATCTTCTTTACGCATGCGCCCCGATCGAATCATCGTTGGAGAAGTGCGCGGACCTGAAGCATTCGACATGCTTCAGGCCATGAATACCGGTCACCCGGGATCTTTGAGTACCGGGCACGCCAATTCATGTTCTGATATGCTGAACCGGCTTGCGCTGATGGTTTTAATGGGCATCCAACTGCC
>JAAYBY010000017.1 GCA_012729935.1 Clostridiaceae bacterium
GATACGTGTATCATCTGCGGGCAAGAGACCAAAACCCGCGGCCTGTTCATGGCCCTCTATTGTTCACTCCATGCGGAATGCAAGGACAAGGAAATGATTGATTTCACCGCTGGACAAGCCAGTCAGCCTGGCACTCGTGATGATGAAGAACAGCCTGATGCCGGTTCAGAACTTGAACCGGAAGCAGAAGTAGCTGACACCAACGAGAAGAGGGATGAAGCATGAATATCCAGAATGCGCCATCAGCCGATGTGATCCGAAGTCTAGCCCGGACAATGAACCATCACAGAGATACGATGATTCAGGATTTGGTGGCCCTGTGCGCAATTCCCAGCGTTGCCGGAGAATCGACTGATGAAGCACCCTATGGCCGCGAGACCGCGCTTGCGCTTGACTGGTTTCTGAATCGCGCCCAAAGCATGGGGTTCCGAACGGTCAACCTTGACAACCGAGCCGGGTTTGTCGAATTCGGTTCAGGTACACGCCTCGTTGCAGCACTGTGCCATCTGGATGTCGTGCCTTCCGGCGATGGCTGGCAGACAGGTCCCTTTGATCCTGTGGTCACTGATGACCGGATTATCGCGCGCGGCACAGCCGATGACAAAGGCCCGGCGATCGCCGTGCTGCATGCCATGAAAGACTTGATGGACAGTGGATATCAGCCCAACGGACGGATTCGCCTCATTGTCGGGCTTGATGAAGAACGCGGCAGTTCGTGCATGGCTCATTATGTCCGTGTCGCTGAGCTTCCCGACGCCGGTTTTACACCGGACGCTTCTTTCCCTGTTATTTACGCTGAAAAAGGGCTTTGCTGGTTTCAGATCATCATGCCGGCCAGCCAATCTGCCGATGATGCGCTTCGCCTGGCTGGAGCCAGCGGCGGTACAAGCCCAAACATGATTCCCGGGCACTGTGAGCTGAGCTTTATCAAGCAGGATCAAACAAGGACGACCGAGGCTGTTGCTGGTGTCATCGGGCACGCCAGTACCCCCTGGAACGGCAGAAACGCCATCAGCCAGGCCATGGCGCTCGCTGCCAGGCTGCTGCAGGAAAACCAGAGCCAGCATCCTTTCGTCTCGTTTTACCAGCAGTCCATTGGTGCTGGCTGGCGCGGCGAAGGACTGGCTATTGATTGTTCTGATGCCTCTGGTCCTTTGACCTTCAATGCAGGCCGTCTTGAGCTGGATGAAAAACAGGCGACGTTGACAGTGGATATCCGCTATCCGGTCACCGCGTCATTTGAAAGCATCTGGGAAACTCTGCAGCAAAGAGTGAGGCCATGGCAGGCGTCCCTTAAGCTCATGTCGCATATCCCACCGCTTCATGTTCCCCTCGACTCATTTCTGGTCCAGACGTTGACCGATGTCTATGCTTCGCTAACCGGCCATCAGGCAGAACCTGTCGCGATTGGCGGCGGTACCTATGCCAGAACCATGCCGAATGTTGTAGCTTTCGGCAGTGCGTTTCCCGGCGAACCGGATACCGTTCATCAGGCTGATGAATTCATTCAGATCGATCACTGGCTGGCGTCTTCGGCCATATACCGGGAAGCCTTGAAGAGATTGTCAGAATAGCAGCCTAAAAAACCGGATATAAAAAACTGTCTCAGGTGCATTTGCCTGAGACAGTTTTTTTATGTTTCAATCGTCTGATCAGAAATGTTCATCCTCGTAACCTGGCGGGTTAATCGGCTCAACTTCTTTAATGCTGATGCTGATCCGCCGCGTGTCATTGCTGACTTCCAGGACGCGGGCATCGATCTCCATTCCCTCACTTAGCACTTCGTCAGGCTTGTTCAGGCGGACATTGGAAATTTGTGATATGTGACACAGGGCGTCAACGCCAGGTGCGATTTCAACAAATGCGCCGAATGGGAACATCCGGACGACCGTTCCGCGAACAATCGATCCGACAGGGAATCGTGTCTCGATATCATGATAGGGATCATCATCTGTCTTTTTATAACCCAGTGATATACGTTTCCGCTCTATATCGAAATCTTTGACGCGGACATGAATCTCATCACCTACATTGACGACTTCCGACGGATGCCTGATCCGCTGCCAGGAAAGTTCAGAAATGTGAACCAGTCCGTCCACCCCGCCGATATCGACAAATGCGCCGAAATCGGTCAGGCTGCGAACCACGCCATCATATTCATTGCCGACGGCTATGGTCTGCCACAACTCGTCAGCTTTTGAACGGCGTTCCATGGAAAGCAGTGCACGACGAGATCCGGAAACGCGCAGTCTCTTCTTATCCGGATCATACTGTGTAACCAGTATGTCGAGTGTCTGGCCGCGATATGGTTCGAGGTCGTCGACAATACCCATCTCAAGCTGTGTCCGGTGGATATAAATATCCACGCCGCCATAACTTGCGATCACACCGTCTTTGACAACATTTATGACCTTAACGGTGATCGGTGATTTGTCGTTGAATGCCTCTTCGATCAATCCTTTGTATTTCGTAAAGTCTACACGTGCCTTGGACAGGACGATTTCCTTACCCATATCCGAATTACGGATATTCCGAACGTAGACATCGAGCTCCTTGTGTTCCGCAACGGCTTCATCGAGATCAAAATCAGGATCACCCTCAAATTCATGTTTGGGAATCCGACCCTCTGATTTGTCGCGAACATCGACATAAACATACTCATTGTCGTAGCGGATGATCGTGCCGCGAATGGTAATGCCCCGTTTCAGCTGAGGAATATTGTCGATGAAATCAGTAAAGCTGATATCAGAGGCATCCTGATCATCGTTCTCAGCCGAATCGTCTTTTTCTTCGGACGAAACCTGTTCGTCCGGATCTGCTGCTGATTCAGCGGACTCCTCTGCTGCCAGCTCTTCGTCTGCTTCGACAACAACCGCCCCCTGATCACCCTCAGCTGTTTCGGATGGTGCTTCCTCAGCTGTTTCGGATGGCGCTTCCTCAGCTGCTTCGGATGGTTTTTCCTCTGCTGCTTCGGCGGGTGCATCTACTGCCGTTGTCTCTTCGACATCAGCCACGATGGTCTGCTTGTCAGTGTCCACCTCTTGTGTGCTGATTTCCTGAGCTGCTTCGTTACCAACTTCCTGTTGAACATCCTGCTGGATCTCCTCCTGGATTTCCTGCGTGTTCTGCTTGACTTCTTGATCAGTCATCGCCTGAATAACCTCCCTGATAATACGTTCTGGTGTAGACGCGCCTGCAGTAATGCCGACGGTCAAATGCCTCAAATCCTTATCCCGGACCAAAGCTTCAACCTGGTCAGCGCTTTCGACAAGATACGTCCAACCACACTGACTGTGACAGATTTCAAGCAACTTTCTTGTGTTTGAACTGCTGGAACTGCCAATGACTAGCATGAGATCAGCCTGCCCTGCAATGTGAGCTGCTTCCTTCTGCCGATCTTCAGTCGTAATACATATTGTATCAAATATCTGTAACTTTGCAATTTTTTTCTGAAGAATAACGCGAATTTTCTTGTATTCGGCGAAAGAAAAGGTCGTTTGGGCTACTAAAATCCATTCTTCATCTGAAAATTGAAGTGTTTCGGCTTCATCAGCTGAATTGATGATCACCCCGTCACCGCTGCAGAACCCGTTGATTCCCTCGACTTCTGCATGTCCCGGTGTTCCCGCAATTATCACGTGTTTTCCATCATTATGGGCTTTTTGTACGATTTTATGAATTTTTGTGACAAACGGACAGGTGCAGTTCACGACGTTGCATTGTTTTGACTCCAGCTCTGAGAGAACCTGAGGTGCAACACCATGTGCCCGGATCAGAACAGTCGATCCGGGTTCAATCTCGTCGATGGAGTCAGCTGTCGCCAGCCCCTGTCTGTTCAATGACTCGACCACATGACGGTTATGGATCAGCTCTCCAAGCATATACACGGGCGGGTTGTCCGGCGATTTAGGTTTACAGGCAATTTCACAGGCGGCATCGACAGCTTGTCGGACACCAAAACAAAAACCCGCAGATTGGGCGACAATCAATTTCACGACACGGTTTCCTCCTGTGGCTTTCTATCCGTTCTGTAGACATTGCGTTTGCCGATCAGATCATAAACGCGCTGCATCGCCCACAAGCTGGTTTGCTGCAGACTCTCCGGATCTGATGATGAGCGCTGATGATCCGGAATTCGAAACGGTTCCCCGAACACAATGCGGATTTTAGAAAAAAGTCTGAACCGGCCTTCGATCGCTACAGGCAGAAGCGGCACATGTGTCTTAAGAGCAAAATGAACGGCGCCGTTCCGCGGCAGAACCAGCGCGATGCGATCTGGCGCAACCCGTGTTCCCTGCGGAAAAAGTCCGACAATTTCATCCCGTTTCAGAACGCCCATAATACCGCGGGCAGCTGACAAATCAGCCTTATCACGACTAACCGGGATACACCCGAGTGTGATCAGAAGTCTGGCCAGAAACGGCTTGCTGAACAGCTCTTTTTTTGCAACCCAGTGAATCCACGGGCGAACCTTGGCATGGATGGCGAACATATCCATGATGCTTGTGTGATTGGCAATCAGGATCAGCGGACCTCGTTCAGGAATGTGTTCAAGACCAACATACTGCAGCCGAAATAAAAAACGAACCAATACATAGCTGAACCGCTTGAGAAAACAGCGTACCCGGTGTTCAGGAATGTTCTTTTCACAGGGTATCATAGCTGCTGCGGCCGCAACTGTGCCAGAACACGACCGATTACCTCCTCAATCGTCAGTCCGGTGGTATCGATCAGGATAGCGTCCTCCGCCTGCTTCAGCGGTGCCATCGAGCGGCTGCTGTCCTGCTGGTCACGGTAACTGACTTCATCGATGACATCGGACAATGACAAATTTGTTTCACCGCGTGCCTGCAGATCATTCAATCGGCGACGGGCACGTTCTTTCACATCTGCAGTCAGAAAAAATTTGAAGGGTGCATCCGGAAGGACATACGTTCCGATGTCACGTCCATCGAGAACCAGATCACGTTGTTCTGCGATGCAGCGCTGCATCTCAACAAGACGATGTCGAACAGCAGGAATAGCACTGACATCCGATGCCGCCCGGGAAACGTCAGATGAGCGAATGGCATCAGTCACATCGACGCCGTCCAGTATCACCTGCTGGCCGTTCGGACCAAACTGAATATCAAGAACCGTCTGGTTCAGCATCCGCTCAAGATCCGGCTCAGACCGCATGTCCGTATTGGTACGAAGTGCTTTTAGACCAACGGCACGGTACATCGCGCCCGTATCAAGGTACAATATCCCAAGCCGGTTTGCCAGTTGTCTGGCAATGGTGCTTTTTCCGGCTCCGGCCGGCCCGTCAATCGCTATATTAATCGGTTTTTTCATATAACACGATGCCCCAGTCCAATCGCTATTTCATTCAAATGCAGCAGTCCGATTCCGAAAAATACGCAAACCCCGACATGATCGCCCCAGCGTGCGATCCCGATTTTTCCGCCCACATTTAATCCAATCGCTTTGTTGATGATCTGTGATACGGCTTCACGGGCTGCGCCGGCTACCGCGCCTTCTTCGACATGGGTTGTACCGATCAGGCCTTCCCGTTTTGCTGCAACAACGGCTCGTTCAACGATCTTGGAAACCGACGCAATGAACTCACCGCCAAAGTCAACCGCAGCCGAATGGATACCGTCTGCCAGAAGGTGTTGGCTCAAGTCCTTTTCTTCCTCACGGCTGGTCGTCAATGCGATCCGAATGGCGGCGGCGGCTGTCCGCTTGCTGTCCGCCGGTATCTGATCAGACATGGGTTACATCTCCCTTATCGTAAACTTCGTACTCATCCCAGACACGTTCCAGTTTTTCCAATCGTTCTGAGACCAGATCCCGCTTTTTATAACCGATCGCCGCGATGAGCGCATTGATGACACTCAAAGGTGCGACCAGAGAATCGACAAATGAGGCCATATCGCTTGGTGCAAGCAATGCCAAATCAGCATTGTCGGCAATCGGTGATTTGTCCTTGTCTGTAATGGCTATGACAGTCGCTCCGCTGTTCCTGGCATAGTTCATCGCCTTGATGGTTCGTTTGGAGTAGCGCGGAAAGCTGATGCCGATGACCACGTCACCCTCCTGAACGGACAGAATCTGTTCAAACATCTCACTGACACTTGTTGTATGTACCAGACGAACATGATCAAAAATCAGATTAAAGTAGAAACCGAGAAAAGAAGCAAGTGGTGCTGCACTTCGGACACCCAGAATATAAATTTTTTGCGCACCCAGAATCGTATCAACCGCCCGATCAAAGATTTGGCGGTCAATCCGTTCAAACGTCTGTTTGATCTTATCCATATCCGATAGCAGAACAGCACCCAGTACATCATCTTTCTTCCGAAGCCTGTCGGCAGCCCGCATGCGCTGAACAGATGTCAGGCGCCCTTTCATCTCTTCCTGCAGCGCTTTCTGGAAGTGCGGATACCCTTCAAAGCCGAGCTCCATCGCAAATCGGACAACGGTCGATTCGCTGACTCCTGCCTCAACCCCGATCCGTGCGGCTGTTATATACGCCGCTTCCTCGTAATGAGCCAGCAGGTAAGCAGCGATCGCCCGTTGACCTTTACTCATTCGGGGCATATTTTGCTCAATTTTGCTGATCAGATTCTGGTGGTTTTCTTCCATTTTCGTGCCTCCACGATCCCGGAACAAGACTGGTATCCCGGATTATCGATCCGTGTTCAAAACCCGGCTGCCTGCATCATGTTGACCGTTCATGGCAACATCAGCAAGTGAAACCGGGTTTGGTTTTCGGCAGTCGTGGTCAGGTCGGCTGATAACCGTCTTCAACACTTCCGACGGAATCATCGACCCCGTGTCGCTGCGCACGGCGCCATTTGAAGAATTTTTCCGCAACCTGCGGGAACATCGCATAGGTCAGGACATCTTCTTCCTGCTCGATGTATTCGGCCGCCTGTCTCTTGATGTTTTCCAGTTCCGGCTCAATGTCATCAGCCGGACGATGGGTAATAACCGGCTCATCTCCGAGAATTTTCTTCTGCACGTCCGAATTGATCGGAGCAGGTGCTTTTCCGTATTCACCGCGAAGCATCGCCTTGGATTCTTTTGGAACCATTTTATAGCGTTCTCCGGCTATAACGTTCATGACAGACTGGGTGCCCACGATCTGCGAGCTGGGCGTGACCAGCGGCGGATACCCGAAATCTTTGCGGACACGCGGCACTTCCTCAAGCACTTCGTACAGCTGATCTTCCTTGCCTGCTTGTTTAAGCTGAGAAACCAGATTGGACAGCATCCCGCCCGGTACCTGATAGATCAGTGCATTGACATCAACGCCAAGCACCTTGGGGCTGATCAGTCCGGAAGCGATCCATTTTTCACGCAAGCCCCGGAAATGTTCCGCCACTTTGGTTAAATCAACCAGACTGAGGCCGGTGTCGAATTCCGTGCCCTGAAGTGTTGCCACAAGCGGCTCCGTCGGCGGCTGTGATGAACCGAGAGCCAGCGGGCTGAGCGCGGTATCAACGATGTCACAGCCGGCTTCAATCGCTTTAAGATAGGTCATCGAACCAACGCCGCTGGTATAATGCGTGTGCAGCTCGATGGGGATCTTCAGCGTTTCTTTCATGGCTTTGACCATCTCGAACGCTTCATACGGCAGCAACAGTCCCGCCATATCCTTGATACAAACCGAATCAGCACCCATTTCCTCAAGCTGTTTCGCATCTTTGACGAACTTTTCAACTGAATGAACCGGGCTGATCGTATAGGCGATACAACCCTGGGCATGGCCGCCCTCTTTACGACAGGCATTCATGGATTTTTCAATATTGCGGTAATCATTGAGCGCATCGAAAATCCGGATGATGTCAATACCATTGGCAATAGAACGGGCGACGAAGTATTCTACCACATCGTCCGCATAGTGCTTGTATCCCAGCAGATTCTGGCCGCGCAGCAGCATTTGCAGCTTCGTGTTGGGGCAGGCATCGCGAATTTTCCGCAACCTTTCCCATGGATCTTCATTTAAAAAGCGCATGGCTGAGTCAAAGGTTGCTCCGCCCCAGCATTCGAGCGCATTGTATCCGACTGCATCGAGATCCTTCAGAGCAGGCATCATGTCATCGATCGTCATGCGTGTGGCAGCCAGTGACTGGTGCGCATCACGCAGAATCGTCTCAGTTATTTTAACGTGTGTCATATGGATACTCCTCTCACGGGGTCACTCAAGACCAACGAGCGGGTCGCCGGCATTAACCGATGTTCCCTTGCTGGTACCAATTGAAGCGACGACGCCATCGCGCGGCGCAACAATTTCATTTTCCATTTTCATAGCTTCCAGGATGCACAGGACATCCCCTTTCTTAACGGACTGGCCAACAGATACCAGTACATCAAGAATTGTTCCCGGCATCGGAGCGGTTATCGCTTCACCGGAAACTGCTGCAGCCGGTGCCGGTGCAGGAGCAGCCTTTGGTGCTTCCTGTTTTACAGGGGCCGGTGCAGGGGCCGGATTTTTGGCGGCCGGTGCACTTTGGACTGCTGCAGGGGCTGGTGACGCTACAGAATGAGCCGCTTCCTCAACTTCAACCTCGTATGAAATACCATTGACTTTTATTGTATATTTTTTCATTTGATTGACCTCCATCAATTAATAAACTGTCATCAGCAGATCGAGCGCACTGATCAGGCGCGGACGCGTGGCAGACGGTAGAATCACTTCATCAACATGCCCCAGTGAAGCGGCGACATAAGGATTTGCTATCTCTTCATCATATCGTGCAACAAATTCGGCGCGTTCGTTTATCGGGTTTTTCGACGCAGCCATTTCCTTGCGATAAATAATATGGGCGGCTGTGTCAGGATTGACAACAGCTACGGAAGCAGTCGGCCAGGCATAAACCAAATCCGACCCGCTCGATTTCGCACTGAGTGTCAGATAGGCTGTACCGATCGCCTTGCCCACAATGACGCTGATACGCGGAACAGTCATCTGGGAAAGCGCACGCATCAGTCCGGCTGCATCCTGGACAAGTCCTTGCTGCTCTGCCTCAAGGCTGATGATGTAACCTTCTGAATCAACCCAGGTGATCAATGGAATATTGAGTCGTTCACACACAGCTGCGAAACGGATCGCTTTCTGTGTCATGTATTTGTCCATCCGCACCGACCGGTTGGCCAGCAGACCGACTGTATGGCCGCCTAATCGGGCAAACCCTGTTATCAGGCCGGACGCAAATCCTGAAGACAATTCGAAGAAACTATCCTGATCAACCACTGCCTGAAGAATATCAAGCATGTCATACCCTTCATCTATTGCTGAAGCGAGTTCATCCAGATTCACGTCAGTCCGGTTCGGATCGTCTTCCGGATCAGGAACCTCAAGAAAACCGACACTGCTGTCCGGAATATAGTTCATGAGCTGACGGATTTTCTGAATCAGAGCGTTATCATCGGCAGCTGTCAGCATGGCCAACCCTGTTTTTTCCGCATGTACAGCAGCCCCGCCGATTTCTTTGATATCAAGTGTCTTGCCTTCCGTGGCTGAGACAACCATCGGACCATTCATGAATACGCCGGCTTTCTCTGTCATAAGAACAAAATCACTGTTGGCAGCTGCGAAAGCAGCACCGCCGGCGTTCGGTCCAAACACAGCCGCTATCAGCGGAATCTGTCCGGATGCATCATTGATGGTTGCCAGCAGAGATCCAAGACCTTCCAGACCGAGTATTCCCTCTTCGATTCTGACGCCGCCGGTCTCATATAATCCGATGAATGGAACCTGAGCATCAACCGCCATCTGAATGGCCTTGCTGATTTTTTCGGCATGCATCTGTCCGATTGATCCGCCATAGACAGTTGGATCCTGCGCTGCAACATAGACAAGTCTACCCTCTAACGTTCCATAGCCGGTTACTACGCCGTCTCCAGGGACTTTAGGGCGCTCAGCGCCAAAAGTCAGGCCGCGTGCCGTGACCAGCGAGTCCAGCTCAACAAAACTCTCCGAATCCAATAACTGCCCGATGCGACTCCGACACATGTCGGTCTCGGCTCGGGCAGCTTCCAGAGAGGCTCGCTTGTCGACGTACCCGGTCATTTTTTCTCGAGATCCCATGTAATTCACCTCATTAATTTGTTCAAATTTTCTACTGTTTGTCTGGCGGTTTATATAAAACCGAATAAACCACCA
>JAAYBY010000166.1 GCA_012729935.1 Clostridiaceae bacterium
AAAAATAACAGTAGATGACTATATCAATTCTTATGAGCAAACAATAAACAGGAAATGAAGATTGGTTGATACGCCCAACTCACTCGCCTGCAAGGGTAGTGCCCTCTCTCGTTCAGAATCCAGCTGCAAATTATGATACAATATCTTCGTGATTACATAGCGTTTATGAAACGGTTTCCGTCCAGTTGATTAAAGGAGATTTTCATCAGTGAAGGAAGAAAATCCAACAGTGTCGCGCAGGCAGGTTTTCCGAGAGGACATATCAAATGCCATACGTGAGGAGATATTCTCGGGAGATCTGAAGCCCGGGGATAGGATTAAAGAGACCTTTTGGGCGACAAAGCTGGGCGTTTCACAGGGGCCGGTTCGCGAGGCGATCCGTGACCTTGAAGGGATGGGACTCGTCGAAACCGTTCCGTTTAAGGGATCCCGCGTCAGAATGCTCACGAGAAAAGATATGGACGACAATTACAGCGTCAGGATCTGCCTTGAATCAAAAAGCATCCGGGATGCGATCAGCCTTTTAAGCGATGAGAAACTCCAGACTCTTGTGAAAAGACTCGAAGAAGCAGTCGAAAAGATGGATGTGGCAGCAGATTACGGAGATTTAAGAGCATTCACTGAATGTGACGCCAGGTTTCACCGGGCAATCATCGAGTCAACAGGGAACCGGGTTCTTCTTAAATTCTACAACGAGTGCAACATCAGGAACTGGTTCATGTTTTCGGCGTTGACAAAACGAGAGAGTCTCGCAGAATTACAGAAAAGCCATAAAAAACTCCTTCAGGCAATATCTGTACGAAATACTGAACGAGCTGTATCTCTGCTGGAAGGCCATCTAACAGAGCTTATGGAAAGCTACATGGATGAGTAAAACAGGATAAAGTACAGAAACGAAGAGGCTCACCGGTCAATCAGTGAGTCTTTTTTTTTCAGAACCATCGGCTGTCGCGAGTCTTGCTCTGGTATGTTTCGAGCGGTGCCCACCCTGTCCACAAAAACTGCGATGCTGTTTTTTGAGTGACTCCGAAGGAGATGAAGTCCTCTGGGCTAAGGCCGCCTTCCTCAAAGGCACGTACGAATTCCGGCACCCTGTAAAGCCTTTCAATAACTGCGGAATCGGTTTCGTCGTCGATATGATAGACTCGTTCAGGGTCAGCATCGATAATCATTTGTTGAATGCGTGTTTGAAGTGAAAAAGTCATATCTGCCCCTGCCATGGCTGTAAGATGTTCGACTCTTCTCAAACCGGCCGGCATGATGACGGCTGGTATTTTTCTCTCTTTCAGGAGTCTGTATACCTTCTTGCAGATGATATTTCCAGCCTGCACCACATCAGAAGGGTCGACATCAATTCCATTATCTCTGACGGTCTCCATAAGATATTCGTCGAGTCGGCCGCCCTGCTGAACAAGGAAGAGCGGCTTTGGTCTGATTCCTGATTTTTCCGCCTTTTCCCGGCCCTTAATATAGCATTCAGCAACGGCCATTGCCTGTGAGACAGAGAAGTTAAGCGTCGTACAGACAGCAATGCCTCTTGACGAAAGTTCTTCCACGAGTGGCAAGGCACTTTTGATTGAAGGCGTTTTGACCGAGATGTTTTCCGCCCATGATGCATATCTCAGCCCCTGAGCGATCATCAGCTCAGTGTCCATGCATATTGCCGGATTCAGTTGACCCAGGGCGTATCCGTGGGCACCATCTGTATCCTGATAGATCCTGGCAAATTTTTTGGCCGCAAAGGTAGCGACGATCTTTAGCAGAGACTCTGCTCTTTCTTCAGGTTTCAGATCATCAGGTAATTCATCAACTTCTGGCTGCCAGAAATCCGGTACGGCCTGCAGGGATTTATAGGTCAGAACCGGATTCGTAGTAACACCCAAAGCGCCGTTTTCTATGGCAGCATCAATTTCAGATGGAATAGCGGAATCATGCCAGAACTTTGTTGGTGTTTTTGCTGAAAGCCATTGCAAGTAATTCATACTGATCCTCACTCATCAAAGTCATGTTCTGGAATAAGAACGACTTTATAGCTGCTCTTTCTGATCACTGCATCAAATCCGGTTCGCCAATCTGAAAGTTTGCACTGCAGATCCATTAGGGGCTTAAGATCGACAGCACCGCTGCCGAGAAGCTCCATACCAATCTTCCATGAAGAAACGGCTGTGGAGTTAGTGGAGACAAAGATCGTTTCCCTGAAAAAAAGCTTGTCCAGGTCAGCCTGTACCGGTTTTCCGAAAAGGCCAATCTGAAGGTGAACGCCGTTGGGTCTGAGAACCGAAAGGCAAGTGTCCAGAGAAGGCACGACGGCTGCGATATCGCACGTTATATCCGCTCCAAATGTATTTTTTCTGTAGACAGCATTCATAAGCTCCTCAGATGACGTAACCACTTCATCGGCACCCATTCTAATGGCCAGATCAAGACGCATCTGATCCTGCGGCAGGCCAGATACGATCACATAGGCGCCTCTTTGTTTAAACAGCATAGCCGCCATGATTCCCATGGGACCGGGACCGCTGACCACCGCTAGATCTCCCGGCTTTACGTCAATGCGTTCATAAACGCCGCGGACAGCACAGCAGAACGGTTCTGCCAGAGCATACATTTTTTTGTCCTCGAGAGATGCTGCCCGTTCCGGCAGCTTAAAAGCGTACTTTGCCGGCACAACTACATAGTCAGCCATGGCTCCTTGACGATGCGTCCCGATGGATTGCCTGCTCCGGCATAGAGTTACGAGTCCTTTTTGGCAGTACTCGCAGACGCCGCAGCTGTAACAGGCGGGAAGAGCAGTGACCCAGTCACCTGTTTTGATATCGCCGGTGTCGCCGGCTGTTGCAGTCACACATCCCACGAATTCATGGCCAAGAATGCATGGCATGTTTACTGTTCGTCCGCCTGAATCATGGAGGGCATGAATATCACTGCCGCAGATACCCGCAGCAAGCACTTTTACTTTTATTTCGCCCTCGCCCGGTGCAGGTTCAGGCATGTCTCTGTACGCGACGCCTGTAGATCCAAGAGCGTATTTGACGACAGCTTCCACGAGATCACCTTCTTTCCACAATCTTATTCTCTTATAAAAAGCCTGTCAATAAGATTATAAATTATCGATAATTTGTAGAAATGTAACTCAAGCGATGATATACTCCAATTAACAGCTGAAGCAAAATGTATGATCTGCAATATAATAAAACGATTCGACCCGGTTTTCTAATGAAGGAGGAACAATAGATGAGTGACGTACGCAGAATGCGATACTGTGCAGGTGGAGAATGGAAAGAGTCTAAATCTTGCGAATGGCTTCCGGTCACAGATTCATCCACGGGGGAAGTAATCGCTGAAGTCCCGAATTGTACCCGGGAAGAAGTGCTCGAGGCAGTGGAAGCCGCAGCGAAAGCATTTCCGGCTTGGTCGCAGGAATCTGTTTCCAGGCGAACACAAATGATGTTTAAATGGCGTCAGGTACTGGTGGATCATCTGGACGAACTGGCTTTGCTTTGCGCTAAGGAGCTGGGCAAGAACCTAAATGAAGCAAGGGGCGATGTCTTGAAGACAATAGAACCCACTGAGTTTGCTTGCGCAAATCCATTTATTTCACAGGGCTCAGCATCACTTCAGGTAACAACTGGTTTTGATACAGCCTCCTACAGAGTGCCACTCGGAGTCGTTGTGGGTATCGTTCCGTTTAATTTCCCGGCAATGATCCCCTGGGGTTGGATGGTTCCGCTGGCAATTGCCACTGGAAATACAGTCGTGTTGAAAGCGGCTTCCCAGACCCCGCTGACGGCGATGCGGATCATGGAGCTTTTCTATCAGGAAGGCGGGTTCCCAAAAGGTGTTGTCAACCTGATCACCTGCGCCAATGAAGAGTCTGAAATGCTTATTACAGACCCGCGAGTCAGGGCTGTAACATTTGTGGGCACAACAAAGACAGGAAAGCGTGTTTATTCGACTGCCGCAGCTCATGGCAAGCGCGTTCAGGCACAGTGCGAGGCCAAAAACCATGCGCTGATACTTGAAGACTGTGATCTTGAGAGTGCTGTGAATGCCGTTGTCAACTCAACATACGGCTGTGCCGGCATGAGGTGTATGGCCCTTCCCGTTGTCTGTGTTCAGGAATCTATCGCCGATCACTTCGTCGAACTGCTCAAGGAAAAAGCGAAGAATCTCGTAGTAGGATGTGCCTATGATCCTGCGACCGAGATGGGACCTGTGGTCAGTGCTGAACATAAGCGATCCATCTGCAACTGGATCCAGAAAGGTATCGATGAAGGGGCTGAACTTGTTCTGGATGGCCGTGATATCAAGGTTCCGGGATTTGAAAACGGCTTTTTTGTAGGCCCCACTATCCTCGATAAGGTGACACCTGAGATGAGCGTGGGTCAGCGGGAGATCTTCGGTCCTGTGACCCTGATTAAAAGAGTGAAGGATTTTGAGGATGGCATCGCTCAAATGAATGCAAATCCGTATGCCAACGGTTCCAGTATTTTTACACAGAACGGCTATTTTGCACGCCAGTTTGAACTGCTTTCTGACGGCGGTATGGTCGGTATCAACGTGGGCATCCCGGTTCCGTCGGCTTACTTCCCGTTCTCAGGGAACAAGGAGTCCTTCTTTGGAGACCAGCATGTTCTCGGAATTGACGGCGTCCGCTTCTATACAAGAGCAAAAACGGTTACAAAGCACTGGTACGATGAACACAGCCGTAAAAAGACGATCGACACCTGGGAAGGAACAGTAGAAAGGTAAGTGGGGATGTAAAATGGCTATGAATAAATATCTAAAATGGCTCAGCGAGACAAACACATACTGGTGGAACGACGATGCAGATATGGACACAATGGATATCGCGATCGACAACGGCTCCACAGGTGTTACCACAAATCCGCTTCTTGTCAAAAAGTCACTATATGCCCATCCTGACTACTGGCGTCCGAATATCGCGGGAGCAAAGGACCTTACAGGTGATGCTAAAGCCGAAGAGATTATCCGCGGTATCACAGTTCAGATCGCCAAAAAATATCAACCGATCTATGAAAAATCTGGTGGTGTGCAGGGCTATGTCTGTGCGCAGGTGAATCCCAAAAAGCAGGGCGATACTGCTGAAATGATCGAGATCGGCTTAAGACTTGCAGCGTGGGCTCCCAATATTGCCGTCAAGGTGCCGGCAACCGCTGCGGGCATTCGAGCTATTGAGGAACTTCAGGCACAGGGATTGACCACAGTCGGCACTGTAAGCTTTACCGTTTCCCAGGCGCTTGCAATAGCCGCAGCGCAGCAAAGAGGGCTGACACGATGCCGCAAAGCGGGAATAAAACCGGGTAAAGCCTTTTCAGTCATCATGGTCGGGAGACTTGATGATTATCTTCGCGATGTTGTTCACGATATGGGCTCATCTGTGCCGGAGGAACACATCATCTGTGCCGGTACGGCCTGCATCAAGCGAGCCTATAAGATTGCGAGAGAAGCAGGATACGAGACAAAACTCATGCCGGCGGGAATGCGTGGAGCTTATCATGCAACGGATCTGGCAGGCTCTGACATGAGTTTTTCACTTTCGGCAGGCATTCATGTGATGCTTGGAAAAGTTGAAGAGCTTGTTGAGATGGAAGACTATGAGATACCCGCGGAAATCATTGAAAGCCTGATGTCGATTCCTGAATTTAAGCGGGCATACGAACCAAATGGCCTTCCGGTATCTGAGTTTATAACGTATGGCGTCACACAGCGAACACTATCACAGTTTGTGGAAGCGGGATGGACACCGATTTCGGAGTTTGAAATTGGATGAACGACTAACTGCACGCATGTTAATGAAATCAGCTCATGAAGGCAGAGATCCGGAGAGATTCCGTCACTGTAGCATTTAAAAGTATGCGGGAATATATTCGGAGAAGACAAGCAGGAGAGTGTAGCGATGGATCAATGGTATAAACAACTTGTGAAACCAATTTGGGCTCCTTCCGCGCGGGTTTTCGGGCCTGTGTGGACTGTTCTTTATATTGGTATTGCTCTTACATTCGGAGCAGCTGGCTATTTGTTTGCGAAATCACAAATTTCCTGGCTTGTGATATTGCCATTCTTTCTGAACATTGTGTTCAATGTTATTTTTACGCCTTTGCAGTTCAAATTAAAAAATAACATCCTCGCACTGATTGATATTGTTTTGGTACTGCTCACGTTGATTTGGGTTATGATAGCAATATTCCCCTTAGCACCCTGGATCTCATGGATCAACATTCCCTATCTATTATGGGTGGCCTTTGCTACAGTCCTGCAATCCAGTATTACCTGGCTGAACAGATAATGAGCATCGTTGACACATTTGCAGCAACTCTTCAATCGATTTGAAAAATCAAATCATTGTATCTATGATCATGCCAGGATTATAATCAGCTTGAGCATCAGGAAACAGGTTAATAGGTCTACCAACAGCTTGTGTTTCATGTTGATCGAAAATCTTGAAAAGTGATAGGCATGACGTCCATGGGCGTATTGAATATCAGCTATAACAAAGATATTACAGATCTTTTTGCGTTGGTCGATATGACGGAGCTTAAACACTATAGGCTATGTGCGGAATGAGACGTATAGACCGGACAGATGAAATGGAATATCATGGACAGGTGCACCGTTGCTTGTATTACGAAATCAGAAAGAATAATTTATCTGCTGAAGATTTACAATGTTCAGAGTTCATGTCTAAATTATTGTTTTCCAGCAGCTAGTCAAAAACAAAGGTAGTGATGTGATTGACTATTGTCATTTCAGGGGAGCAAACAATATGGTTTTTGAAACTGAACGATTAATCCTGCGGTCTTGGGAAGAAGCCGATGCAGCAGATCTATATCGATATGCCAGTGATCCTCAAGTAGGACCTTTTGCAGGATGGCCTGTACACACAAGCGTTGACAATAGTCTGGAAACGATTAGAGGAGTATTATCCGAACCGGAAACCTATGCTGTTATTCCGAAAAGTGTTGGCCATGCCGTAGGCAGCATCGGATTGATGATTGGTCACGCCAGTCATCTCGATATACCTGAAACCGAGGGCGAAATCGGTTACTGGATTGGTGTACCGTTCTGGGGTAAGGGACTCATCCCTGAAGCCGTTGAAGAAATCATCCGGCATGCTTTTGAAGACTTGCGTCTTGATAAGATTTGGTGCGTTTATTATGACGGAAATATTAAATCACAACGTGTACAGGAAAAGTGCGGATTTGTTTACCACCATACGAATAAGGACAGGCCGGTTTCTTTATTGGGCGAAGTAAGGACGGAGCACATTACTTGCTTAACAAAAGAACGGTGGAAATCCAGTTGAAATTGGTTCATTAAATAAATGAGACGGCGTTCAAAAAATTCAGGCAGGATCAGAATTCTTGTATTTTACGTTTGAATATTGAGATAAGCCATCTTGTGCTGCCATAGCTTTGAGCAGTCGCAACGGTGCTGACTACTTCCCAACCCTGCATGCCCAATTCATTCAGTTCCTTTTGAAATGTGTATTGGTCAACTTTACCGCCCAAAAAACCCTTGGCATCTGTATACAGTGTTTTGTATTCATATTTTTCCATGCGCTTGTTCTCCTCTGTTCTTTTTGATTTTCATGACACAATTGTTCGTATGTGTATTACGGCAAAGGCCTCTTATCAACGTCCTTCGTCTGGCTTTCCAGCTTGTGTCCAGCGGCAAAAACGACGTTCGGCCAGATCAAGCAGACTGAACAGCCCAAAACCCAGCAGACTGAGTGCCAGGATTCCACTGAACATATCGACGTAATTGACCAGAAGCCAGCTGTTCATGATGTAATAACCGATCCCGTAGGTTGTGGCAAAGCTTTCTGCAAAAAATAAAACTGAAATGCTGATCCCGATGCTAATTCGCAGAGCGGTCATAATCCGCGGTAAAACAGCCGGGAACACCAGATGACGATAAAGATCCTTGCGACTGAGATCCAGCGACAGCACTGAGTGGAACAACGGTTGCGGGATTTCTCTGACACCGTCCCGGGCGGCGATAATGATCTGGAAGACCACAACCAGAAAAATCAGAAGAATCTTGGGTGCGTTGCCCAAGCCAAACAAGACCATTAGAATCGGTAGAAAGGCAATTTTCGGCAACGGATACAGCAGATAAACGACCGGTGTGACCAGCTGATCCGCCCTCTTGTTCATTCCAATCCATAATCCGATAACGCCTCCGGCAATCAGTGAAACGACGAGCGCGATCATAATCCGAACCAGGCTGGCCAGCAGATGCTGACTAAGCACATTCGGCAAGAGGTACCAGAAACGGATAAGTGTTTGCCCCGGCGATGGAATCAGCCGCGATCCGAGTGCGAGATGCAATGCCTGCCAAAGGAGCAGCACGCAGGCGGCAGCATAAATCGTCCGGCTGCCCGGCCATTTGAACAGGCGTATTTTTCGCTTGTCAAACATCGGCTTCATGAAGTTGCCTCCGGATGGTTTGAACCAAAGCTGCGCGACTGACAGGATCAGCAGCGGTCTCCTGGCCAAACCATGGATTGGTGATGGTGGCGGCAATCCGACCACGTCCCATAACGAGGATTGTCTGACCCAGGAAAAGCGCTTCCTCGATACTGTGCGTGACCAGCAGTAAAGTCAGTTTGTTTTGCTGCCAGATTTTTAGAACCAGCTGTTGGATATGTTCGCGGGTAATGGCATCCAGTGCAGACGAAGCCTCGTCCATCAGGAGCAGATCCGGCTGTAAAACCAAAGCGCGACCAATCGCGACACGTTGTCGCTGCCCACCTGAGAGAGCGCCGGGAAACTTGTCCGCCTGATCAAGAATGGCCAGACTTTTCAGAGTCTGATTGACCAGATTATGGCTGTCAAGTGCTGCTAACCCGCGTGCCCTGAGTGGGAATACCAGATTGTCACGAACTGTTTTCCAGGGCAGCAGGCCGAAGTCCTGCAAGATCAGGCTGGTTCTGGTTCGTACATTCAGAAGTGGTTGACCATCGATCGTGATTTGTCCGAATGCCGGACGAATCAGGCCGGCAAGCGCGTACAGAAGCGTTGTCTTACCACAGCCTGACGCGCCAATGATGGCACACGTTGACCCTCGGGCAACACGCAGCGACACATCCTGAAGGGCTGCTTCATCACCATATGCGATCGATACATGGTCAACCTTAATCATGTCAATCCAAAAAAGAGTTGTCGACCAGAAGGTCATAACTCAAGTTGGTCTTTTTCCCCAGCACCTGTTCGTTCCAGTTCATGATCTGCTCCAGATAAGCGGCATCGGGCACACGTGCTTGATGGTATTCAGGCAGGATGATCTTGTCTGTCACGCGGTTGTCGAGTTTGAGGGTGCTGACCAGAATTTCGCGAGCAATCTGATCGTCTGAATTGATTGCGGTTACCGCCTGGTTGTAAGCTTGATGAAAACGCTCAATTGCAAGGCGTTTTGTCTGGATGGCCTGACCGGTAAAGACCATGACCTCCGGTGAAAAAGCATCATCGTTCGGTAACAGTTGTTTGACCAAGCCGTTCAGTTCACCCTGTGAAGCCATTGGTTCCGGTATAATAGCGACATCCAGCTTACCCTGACTAAGCATCTCCAGTCTGGCTGGAATCTCATTGATATAAATTTTCTCCAACTGATAGCGTTCACCCAGGATTCGGTCGGTCAGATAATTTGTCACAGATACTTCCATGACACCGGTCTTCAACTCCGTCTCGGCGGTTATATCTTCTTTCATCAAGAAAGGAAAAACACCATCAGTACTGGTCGTGATCCGTATATCGAAGCCATTGTCCACGTTGTTGACCAGCGCGATGACATCGGTCATTGCTCCATCGAGTCCGCCACTGATCAGGGCACTTTGCCGGTCCATCGCATTGGTATAGACTTCGACGGTTACAACGAGATCTAATTCAGCGAATAAACCCTTCAGATCAGCATAAAAAATAGGTGCGGAGTCGACAGCCGGCATAACGCCGACGCGCAGAAACAGCGTTTCCGCTGTTTTAGATGGGTTGTCTTGACAGCCAGCTGCAGCAATAAGTAAAAGGAGCAGCAACGCAATGAGACATTTTTTCATAATCATTCCTCATATCATTTTCTGCAACTATTGTAGCACAACCCATTCAAGCTGACGTCAAAGTTGGAAATGCGCTATTAAAAATGATTTCGGTTAATTGATGATCCATTACGTTAAACCTTATCGCTATGCATTTTGCGTCGAAAGGCCAGCGCAGCCAATCCATAGAATATGACTGCGTATCCCAAAACGATAGCTATATGAGGCAATATGCCGGTCATTTCGCCGCTGATCACTTCTTTTAATGTTTCCACGCTGTGAAAAAAGGGCAAAGCTTCAGCAGCTTTTTTAAAAATACCACCGATCAGATCAAGCGGGATCCAGACCCCAGAGAACCACCCTGCAATATTTGTCAGAAGCGCTCCGCAGATTCCGCTCACTGCTTTTTCGTTAAGTAAACTACCACACAGCAAGCCGAGACCAACAAAAAAGATGGTGATCGGAAGCATGAACAAGACGGATAGCAGCGAATTGACCGATAAAGGCAGACCAAGTAGAGATCCAGCTAAAAACGTCGTAATACCCTGGATCAAGGCCATCAGGAGAAGTGGCAAGGTGTATCCAATTAAAAAATCCAATACTGTCATAGGAGATGAGAAAAGTCGCATCAAGAATGAAGTAGTTTTGTCTTTGGCCAAAAGCATTCCTGAAAACAAGGCGAAGAACGCGGTACCGAAGGAGGCAATACCCGGTGTTGTTTTTTCAATTGAAAACATCGTGTTCCCGGCTTCATCAGGAATCGCTTTATTGATAATGGAGAAGAGAATCAACAGCACCAGTGGGAAGCCAATTCCGAAAAAAAGATTGATTGGGTCACGTAAAATCTCTTTTATATTGCGCTTGGCAAACAGCAAAACTTTCACAGCACACCTCCAGACAGTTTGATAAAGGCATCTTCCAGATTGACAGTGCCTGTTTGTCGGATTAACTCAGCCGTTGTGCCAACTGCTGCCAAGCAGCCCTTTGTCATGATACCAATACGATCTGATAAGGCTTCAACCTCTTCTAAATAATGTGAAGTCAGAATGATTGTGACGTGCTTTTTCAGCTGCCGGATGGATAACCACAATTCACGGCGTGCAAGTACATCCAGGCCTAGCGTTGGTTCGTCAAGAAACAGGATCTGTGGGTTGGATATCAGAGCCATCGCGACCGAAAGTCGTCGCTGCATACCACCAGACAGCGTTTTTGCCTTCTTTCTCAACACATCATCCAAACCAAAACGCTGCGCCATCTCCCTAGCGCTTTTTCTTGAGGCATCAGCCTTTTGTCCGTAGATCCCCGCCATCAATTCCAGATTTTCGAACACTGTTAAATTGGGTGCAACTGCGGTTTCCTGAGGAGAGATATTGGATTTTCTCTTGACGGCACTTGGATTATCCTTGATGCTGTCGCCGAGTAATACTGCATCGCCGTCGCTTGGCCGGATCAGACATGAAAGCATTTTAATGGTTGTTGTTTTTCCCGCGCCATTCAAGCCTAAAAGAGCAAACAGCTCACCTTCCTGAATCGTCAGGTTTAAGTGGTCTACAGCAGTCAGTAAGCCATACTTTTTGGTCAGATCTGTGATGGTGATTGCGCTCATTCGTTATCCTCCACCGGAGCTGTTGAGCCAAATATCGTTGTGACAAAGGTGTCGAACATGTTTTTAGGGGGAATGGCAATGCCCTGCTTTTCATCTCCCAATAAAATGAGTGTGTCACCAGAAGTAATACCGAATATTTCACGAGCTTCTTTTGGAATGACAATCTGGCCCTTTTCTCCGACTTTAACCGTCCAAGCATATTTGCCTTTTGGCTTTGACATGAGCAATTCCTCCAATGGTAAGAATAGTATAATATGTATGAATAGTATAAATAGATTTACATCTAATGTCAAAATCATGATCCAAACCAATCCAAAAGTGTTTGAGGGAATGACTGAAGATGAATCTGCTATCAGCATGAAAAAGATTTTCGACAGACCATGACAGTCAAGCGGGATCGCCAGTAATCAGTTATATTTATGGAAAGCAAACTTGACATTGCGTGACCGAGTGATACACTTATAATATGGAAAGCAAGCTTTCCATTAAGGAAGTGAGATATTGGAAAACAGATTAGAGATATTACGAAAAGAGAGAGGTATCAAACAAGAGGAATTGGCCTCAGCTCTTGAGGTATCAAGACAAACGATTGGCTCATTAGAAAACGGACGGTATAATCCCTCAATCATCTTGGCATTCAAGATTGCCCGATATTTTGGATTAAGGATTGAGGAAATTTTTTTTGATGAGGAGGAGCAATGATATGAAACAGTATAAAGTTTTCCGGTACATGATTTTTGCCGCTCTCGGATTGCTTGTTTTTATTACCGGACTGCTGATAATCAAAGGGTTTGAAAATGCTGACGGGATATGGCAAATCCTGCCGTATATCTGTATCGGGTTAGGTTCAGGTATTTTTGGCGGTAACATCGGTACAGCATTAAAGAATAATGCGATGCGAAGAAATCCGCAGGCCGCCAGGCAAATAGAAATAGAGCAAAAAGATGAGCGTAATCAAGCGATCAGAAACAGGTCAAAGGCACGAGTATACGATTTGATGGTATTTGTTTATGCAGCGGTTATACTTGCTTTCTCACTTATACAAGTTGATCTGTTTGTAATCCTGACATTGGTGGCAATCTATTTGTTTTTCATGATCGCCGATGTTTATTATTTGAATAAGTATAGTAAGGAAATGTAATATGCACACAATAGCCTGCGAAACGACTTTGAAAACCAAAGTTAAAATCATCCGGGAAGATGGCTTGAATGAATCAGATTTATTCTGACGAAATGATTTCTAATCGTTATTTTATTTTTTTACTGATACGTGAAGATGTATAATCTTTATATAAGAACTGGAAGCATGATAATCATGGATCGAACGGAGAGAAAATGAAAAAAAGACTAATGGTGGCACTCATTGGTGGTGCCTTGCTCGGACTGGTCTGCGTAGCAGGCGCGTTTATTCGCTCGGGGTTCACAGCGTCACCCATGTTTGTCTTTTCACTTTGGTTTAACCGTGTGATTATTGGGCTGGTCATCGGCGCACCCTGGATTGAAACGTCTCGAGGAAAGTCACTGCTTCGCGGAGCTTTATTCGGTCTTCTGGTATCGTTTGCGTTCTACAGTTCCACAGGATTTGAAGATCCGATCAGCTTTCTGGCAGGGATTGTTTATGGTGTGATTATTGAAGCTTGGCTGAGTCGGTTAAAAAACTAATTTGACTTTTCAGTATAATCCTGACCGTGATCGTCATAGGCGATCATAAAAGAGCAAGCAGATGATCTGCTGCCGGCAGAGAAAGAGAAGGGTGAGCATCCATGTGGCAATGTCCGAAGTGCAGTCGTACATTTAAGCATGAGAACCAGCATCATTTTTGCGATGAATCGCCTCTGACGATCGATCACTACATTAAAGAACAACCTGAAAGCATTCAGCATCTTTTAACATCGGTTCGCGACAAGTTGCGGGAGGTTCTGCCTGAAGCAGAAGAACGTATTTCGTGGCGTATGCCGACTTTCTGGAAAAAACAAAATATTATCCATTTTGCAGCATATAAAAACCATATGGGATTGTATCCCGGAGACCTGGCTGTTGCGCACTTTGCCGACCAATTAAGGGCTTATAAAACAAGCAAAGGTGCAATCCAGTTTCAATTCGATGAGCCAATTCCGCTGGAGCTGATCGCAGAGATTGCCAGATGGTGCTATGAAACAGGGAATCACCACTAAGCGAAAGGTTAAATATGACAAAAATGCGTAAGATACTCAACGACTGGGACGCACCCAATATTCAATCTCTGGTAAAGCTGATCGAAACACAGAACAAAACGACGCTGGTCAACTGGGCTGTTGATTATGCTGAGCACGTTATTTTACCGCTCTGGTTGAAACACGCACCCGACGATTTGCGTCCCCTGCTTGCGTTACATGCAGCGCGCGACTGGTCAGCCGGATCAATCAAGCTGTCGCAAGCGAAGGCAATCATCATGGACTGTCATGCAGCCGCTCGCGAAATGAACGATAAACCTGCTGCACAGGCGGCTGCGCGGGCAATCGGTCAAAGTTCATCGACCATTCATTCGGCAAGGCATTGTATAGGACTTGCATTATATGGTGCTCTGGCCATTGCTTATGATACGCTTGGCACCGACGCCGAATGGACGCAACTGGAACATTGTGCCGCTGGGGCGTGTGAACAAATGTATCATGCGCTTCTCACGGTATCTATTGATAACGAACCGAATCCGGCTAAGATTAACTGGAAGTGCTGACACTTCGAAAGCTTGTTTAATGGAAAATGTTCCCTTGTCAACAGCTAATATATTGCGTACAATTAAATAGCGTAAAATATATTAGAGGAGGAAAATGTTTATGTCGATTTATGAAATTACGGTTAAAGGATTAAAGGGACAGGATATATCACTATCTGACTATCAGGGAAAAGTTTTGTTGATCGTTAATACAGCCACTGGTTGCGGGCTGACTCCGCAATACGAGGGATTGCAAAAACTTTATGATGACTATCAGGAAAAAGGGTTTGAAATCCTGGATTTCCCCTGCAATCAATTTGGTAATCAAGCCCCTGGAACTGTGGATGAAATCAACAGTTACTGTACATTGACTTACAAAACATCATTTCCGCGTTTTGGAAAAATTGATGTCAATGGTGCTAATGAAAGCCCTCTTTATACGTTTCTGAAAAAGAAAAAAGGTGGTTTGCTTGGTTCGAAAATCAAATGGAACTTCACAAAATTTCTTGTTGACAGAAATGGTGCTGTTGTCAAGCGGTTTGCGCCAACAGATACACCGGAGAGTATTGCACAGGACATCGCGAATCTTTTGTGATATTCGAATGATGATTAATGATTAATACGCAGGCTTTTGGGGTGCAGGAGGACTGGAGTGGAACATGATGTATTGAAACTGGAAAACCAGCTGTGTTTTCCTTTATATGCTGCATCGAAAGAAATCGTTCGTCTGTATAAGCCTTATCTTGATAAACTGGGCTTGACCTACACACAATACATAACGATGATGGTTCTGTGGGAACGTCAGCAGCTGACGATTAAAGAGCTTGGTGATATTTTATATCTTGATAGCGGGACTTTAACACCGTTGTTGAAAAAAATGGCGTTAAATGGGTTAATTGTCCGTGAGAGGAGTGTCATTGATGAACGAAATGTTCTAGTGTCGTTAACCAGTAAAGGTGAAGCACTGAAAGATCAGGCAATTTCCGTTCCATCGGAAATTGGCAGCTGCATCCCGCTGAATTCTGATGAAGTGAAGGAGCTTTATCGTCTCCTTTACAAAACGCTCGACAATTTAAGACCTGTGGCTGACTGAAAGTTTGAAGACTAAGGAGTGTCCTATGGAAACTGATCAACTGATATTTGAACAGGAGCCTATCGAAATTGCTGAAGGAATATTCTGGGTTGGCTATGCCGATAACAATAGAGGACTGCATTGTAATCCTTATCTGATCATTGAGGGCAATGAAGCCGTTTTAATCGATGGCGGAAACCGCGATGATTTTAGTACAGTTATGTTGAAAATCTTGCGCACAGGGTTGAAGCCTGAGCAGATTACCAGACTGATTTACCAACATTACGATCCGGATCTATGTGGCAGTTTGCCCCAACTGGAAAGCATCATCAATCGTGATGATCTCAAAATTATTTCCCATACGGAAAACAATGTCTTCATTCATTATTATTCGGCCAAAACGGATAAACTGGATTTTCGTGAATTAGGCAGCCATTTTGACTTCGCGACAGGCAGACGTCTGATGTTCTTTGCGACACCTTATTGCCATCAGCCAGGCAGTTTTATCACTTATGACACAAAAACAAAAACAGTGTTCTCGAGTGATTTGTTTGGCAGCTTTGATACCCAATGGACACTCAGGCTTGAATTGGATGAGGCTTGCCGAACCTGTCGCGACCGTTCTGACTGTCCTCTGTCGTTATTAAAATGTCCCGTTAGCGGCATCGTGCATTTTCATCAGATCATCATGACTTCAAATCGTGCGCTGGCAAACGCCCTCGATACGATTCAACAGCTTGATATTGATCGGATCGCTCCACAGCACGGAAGAATTATTTCTGCAAAAGAGGACGTTGAAGCCATAATTCGACACCTGCGTGCAATCGGAAATGTGGGTATTGACCGTCTGTTTCAGAGGTAATTAACATGAAAAATCGAACTTTTGCACTTCAGGAAATTTTATCAGGTGATAAGCGGTCAGAGACCGACATTAAAGTGTATGCATTGGAAAGTTTCGCCAAGGAAATTGACTACCAGAATCAAACGGAACTCTTAACAAAGCTGATCTTAAATCATGCCACAATAACAAAACAGATTGAGCAACTAAACAGAGAGCTAGTACACAATCGGGAGATGCTTGATGAAGCTCAGGAGATTGCATTATTGGGACGCTGGGATATCAATCTAGTCGACAGCAGCATGCTTTGGTCAGAGTCTATGTACGCTATTCTCGAAATTAACAGCTCAATACCAGCATCATCAGATTTATTTTTTTCATTTGTTCATTCAGACGATCTGGAACAAGTAGCTTCGATGTTCCGGGACATGTTTACGATGACCAAATCATGGGCAACCAGATATCGTTTATTGATGAAAAGCGGAAAAACAAAATGGGTACATGTACGATTTCGTTTTAAATCTGACGATGAAGGCAACCCCACCCATTTATATGGAACCATCCAGGATGTTACTGAATTGAAAAGGATTGAAGACGAGCTTGAAAAGCATAGCCAGCATCTGGAAGAGCTTGTTGAAGAAAAAGTTCAGGAAATATCTGCTTCTCAGATGGCAACGATCTATGCGTTGATCAAGCTGTCAGAATCCAGAGATGACGATACGGGCGCGCACATTGAACGGACTGCCAGCTTCTGCCGTTTGCTGGCTGAACAAGCGAGGTTGAATCCAAAATATAAAGAGCGGATTGACGATGATTTTATCAAAACGATCTATAAGGCCAGCCCGCTTCACGATATTGGCAAGGTCGGTATTCCAGACAGCATTCTTCTGAAACCGGGGAAACTGACAGAAGATGAATTTGCCGTTATGAAAACGCATGTCCTACTTGGCTATGAAACGCTCGCCAAAGCTGGTCAGGATTATGACCGGAATGCATTTTTAAAAATGGGGATGGACATCGCGTTATATCATCACGAGAAGTGGAATGGTTCCGGCTATGTTCATGGACTTGCAGGAAATGATATTCCCATATCAGCAAGAATCATGGCGATCGCTGATGTCTATGATGCTTTGCGCTCCAAACGTGTCTATAAGGAGGCGTTCTCACATGAGAAGAGTGTAGACATCATCAGTGCTGATAAAGGAAGTCATTTCGACCCTGATCTTATTGATGCTTTCGTGCAGCATCAGGATCAATTCGAATCCTTGTACCTGTCGATCGGGTGATTTAAGACACCGGATATGGGGGATCTTGAGCAATTTTCAGAAGTACGGATACTGCTGGCAAAACATAAAAAAATTTGTATGGGTACCGCTGGTAGAAATGAGGAATAACGCCATGTTCAGAGAAATGACCAGAGCCAAACAAGCATTATCATCCGATCGGATCAAAGATGTATTAGATCGATGTACACATGGAATTCTGGCTTGCACGGGAGATGGGGGATATCCCTATGCGGTTCCGTTGAACTATGTTTTTGCTGATCAGAAAATATATGTTCATTCCGCGCGTCATGGACATAAAATAGATGCCATTACAGGAAGCAGCAAAGTTTGCTTTACTGTAGTCGATGAAGATACAATTGTGAGTAAGGCGTACACATCTTATTTCCGCAGCGTCATCGCATTTGGCAACGTGCGAATAACGTGTGGTGCGGAGCGACTGGCTGGATTCACAGCTCTGGTGGAAAAATATTCAGGCGATCAGCCTGATGAATTAAAAAAGAAGAAGGTAGCGGATTGTACACAGGCACAAATCATCGCAATTGACATCGAACACATAACGGGTAAAGAGGCGATTGAATATGCGATCAAAAAACAAATAAATACATACTCATGACGACCGCCACTCTGATAAAATAATAGCCAGCTGCTGAACGACAGAATCCAACTGATGCTTGTTGGGAGACAAACGAACACTGATGCAAGGAGTAGACATGCAAACGGAACAAAAACAGACGGATTTCCCTGATGACAACGGCGTGATCCGGATGACCAGTGAACAACAGGCAGATGATCTCATAACTGCCCACCCTTTACTTGTCTGTTTTTTCACAGCTCCGGACTGTTCTGTCTGTCATGCTGTCAAACCCCGACTGATTGAGTTGGCAAAGAGACATAGATCACCACTATTGCTGGTGTCTGTTGCTGAACATGTCGCTTTTTCTGCACAGCGACTTGTTTTTACGGTTCCAACCGTTCTTGTTCTCAACAACGGTCGGGAAATAGACCGTGAAAGTCGTTTCATTGATTTTGAGCAGCTTGAGCGAACAATGACATCTGTGACTGCTAATTCATTTGAATAAGATAAAAGGATGATCTGATGAATTCTTATGTAACCATCGCCATTATTAATATTATTGCATTGCTTTTTTTGTCGGCGATTATACGTGACAACATCA
>JAAYBY010000167.1 GCA_012729935.1 Clostridiaceae bacterium
GATTCAGATGATATTCCGCATTTGGTTTACGTAGTAGCAGGAGATCGTGTTGCCGTGATGCTGTAATAAGCTAAATACTGTTGTTTTGGGACATGTTTAAATAAAGATGTCCGAATACATCGTGGATGTTGTCAGAAACTGTTGATATGCTGACGGTGAATCCAGAAATTGATCAGAAAAATAAGAGGAGTGATTTCAGTGAATAAAACACAGGATCTATATCTGAAAGCAAAAAAAATAATTCCAGGTGGTACACAATTATTATCCAAACGTCCAGAGCAGTTTGCCCCCGATCAGTGGCCTGCTTACTTTAGCAAGGCAAAGGGATGCGAAACATGGGATCTTGATGGAAAACATTATTACGATATGGCGACAAACGGCATTAGCGCTTGTCTGCTTGGGTTTGCGGATGAGACTGTGAGTGAGGCCGTTATTAATCGTGTAAAAAACGGTTGTCATTCTTCGCTAAATCCACCTGAGGAAGTTGCACTTGCGGAAAGACTAATTGATATCCATCCCTGGGCCGAAAATGTACGATTTGCCAGAACCGGTGGTGAGATAGCTGCCGTCGCAGTGCGTATTGCTCGTGCAACGACGGGCAGAAAAGTCATTGCTGTTTGCGGATACCATGGATGGTGCGATTGGTATCTGGCAGCGAACTTAGGTGAGCATGCATCTTTGGACGGCCATCTATTACCGGGGCTCAATCCGATTGGCGTTCCGAATAATTTACGAAATACAACAGTCACCTTTACGTACAATAGTAAAGAGGAATTTGATCAAGTAATCAGCCAACATGGTCAGGATCTTGCTGCGGTGATTATGGAACCCACACGGTACTATGATCCAGAAGATGGATTTTTGCAGTACGTCAAGGATCGGACAAATAAATCAGGAGCACTACTGATTTTTGATGAAATCTCGATTGGCTGGCGTCTGACTTTTGGCGGCGCTCATCTGCGTTATGGCGTTAATCCTGATCTAGCTATTTTTGCAAAAGCACTGGGAAATGGCCATCCAATCGCGGCAGTCATTGGGACCAAAGCAGCGATGGAGGGTGCGCACACTTCATTTATCAGCAGCACATACTGGACGGAGTCGGTCGGACCGACAGCTGCATTGGCTGCGATTGATAAAATGGAACGTTTACAAGTATGGAAAATTGTTGATAGTGTAGGTGGACGTGCTACAGAAATTTGGCAGAAATACGGAGAAAAATATAATCTGCCGATTACAATCGGGAAAGGTCATAATTGCTTTGCACGATTTGACTTCACCGAGCATGCCAATGAGTTAAGAACGCTCTATACAGCTTTAATGCTGAAAAAAGGTTTCTTGGCAAGTATAAAAATTTCCCCAACAGTCGCTCACGATGAAAAGATTCTTGAAAAATATGATACAGCAATTGACGAGGTGTTTGCACAGATTAAAGCAATCATTGAAAAAGATACAATTCTTGAAAGCATCGGTGGGCGACCGGCAGACATTGGTTTCAAAAGATTATTGTAAGGTCATTTGTGGACTGTTGCTGAATAGAACATGGGATTTTATTGAGAAAAATTCATTATTATCGCCTGATACTGAACACGTATATTCGGGTAAAATGCGAGTTGTTGAAAAATTGGCAAGAGATGGTTTGTAGATAACAAGTCCACTAAAAATTTAGGAGGTCTTTACTCATGACAAGATCAGAAGAACTTTACAACCATGCGAAGCAGCGCATTCCTGGCGGCACGCAATTATTAAGCAAGCGCCCGGAACAATTTGCGCCCGGCCAGTGGCCGAATTACGCAGTGAAGGCAAACGGCTGCGAAGTCTGGGATCTTGACGGCAACCACTACTATGACATGACATCAAACGGTATTGGTTCTTGCCTGCTCGGCTATGCTGACCCGGATGTCACTCGTGCTGTTGTCAAACGCGTAGAAAATGGTTCCATGTCAACGCTGAACGCACCGGAAGAAGTTGCCCTTGCCGATCGGCTTGTGGAGATTCATCCATGGTCGGAATACGTTCGCTTTGCCCGTACCGGTGGCGAGATTTGCGCTATCGCTGTGCGTATCGCACGTGCGACGACAGGGCGCGATTTGGTTGCAATCTGTGGCTATCACGGTTGGAGCGACTGGTATCTAGCGGCTAATCTTGCAGGCGATCATGCACTCGATGGACAACTCCTGCCAGGACTTGCTCCTGCCGGTGTGCCAAAAGGACTGACCGGTACAACACTGACGTTTAATTTCGGCGACTTTGAGGCGTTTGATAGACTAATTGCCGAATACGGTGACCGCCTTGCTTGCATCATCATGGAACCCGTTCGCAACAAAATACCAAAGGACGACTTTCTTTCGCATGTAAAATCCTCCATCCACAAAGCAGGAGGGCTGCTCCTCTTTGATGAGATCACGATCGGTTGGCGCCTCAATTTTGGTGGAAGCCACCTGCAACTTGGTGTAACACCTGATATAGCGATATTTGCCAAGGCAATGGGAAACGGACATCCGATCGCTGCTGCCATTGGTACTAAAGAGGCGATGGATGGTGCGAATGATTCTTTTATCAGCAGCACCTACTGGACGGAAGCTGTCGGCCCGACCGCCGCACTTGCCGCCATAGACAAAATGGAAAAGACACGCGTTTGGGAACATGCTGCATACGTTGGGACAACCGTACAGAAGGACTGGACGGAAGCTGCATCTCGTCATGGCCTTTCTATCAACTGCTCTGGTGTGCCGTGCCTTGCACACTTCGACTTTGAGGGGTATCCGCTCGAACTAAAGACTCTCTATACCGTGCTGATGCTCAAAGAAGGGTTCCTCGGCAATACGGCAATCTATCCGACACTGGCTCACACCGATGAGATACTTGCACTTTACCGTGACAAAATCGATCGTGTATTTCAAAAAATCGCAGCAACATTAAAAGAAGGCGGCAAGGATGCAGTTCTTGAAGCCATAGGCGGACCGGTCTGCCAGAGTGGTTTCAAGCGTCTGATCAAATAAGGGATCCGATTGTTATGCGGGGGAAATCGCATGTTTGGTTTTGTGAGGGGCAGCGGCATTCCTTCACATAATAAACAAATACGATGAAAGGCGTGTCGAGTTGCCTACTCGATCAACTGAAGATGAAAATCAGAATTCTTGATGAAACCCAGCTCCTGGACATTAAAGCCAAGACCGAAAACCTGATTGAACAGACTGGTTTCCGGATAGCGTCTGACGAGATCTTATGCCGGGCGGAAAAGGCCGGCGCCCAGGTGGACAGGAAGACACAAATAGTCCGTTTCCCAGCCCGGCTGCTGCATGATCTTCTCCAGAAAGCACCGGCCCGCTATACCGTTTCGGGCTGCGACGGGCGCGTTTACTGTATCGGCGGCGGGCAACCCTCTATCTCAGCGATCGTTATCGATCCCTGGATTATTGACAGCAGGACGCGCGAACCGAGGCGGCCCTGCCTTGAAGATGTCCGCACGAACACGATCCTGGCTCAGCTCTACGACAGCGTGTCCTGCGTCAGTCGAATGGATTATCCTGTAACAGACGATGAAGGATCACGGTCCAGTAAGCAGGCACTGCTTTTGCATCTCTTGAACCACACCAAGCACAACATGGCGTATGTCAGTTCAGAGCAGGACCTGGATATGTGGCTTGAGATCGGCGCTGCTCTGTCCCAGGGGAAACCGTTGACCGGCAGCGGCTTGCTGTCATTTGCCGTCGCCGTTGTCTCGCCGCTGACGCTTTCAGAACTCAATTGCAGAATTCTTCTTGAAGCGACCGCACACCGGCTGCCAGTGGTTCCGACCATCTGTCCGATGGCGGGAACGACGGCGCCCTATGATGTTGCGTCAACACTTCTTCTGGCCAATGCCGAATGTGTCTTCATGGCAGCCTTGACGCAGTTGCTGCAGCCCGGAAACCCGTTTATCTATCTAATCGGCCCTTCAGTCAGCAATATGCGGACTGGCAGTGACCAATACTACACACTGGAAAAAGTGCTCTGGAAGGTGGCGGCCGTTGAACTGGCCAGATCCTACAACCTGCCCGCCGGCGCCGAATGCGGAGGTACGATGGACTGGCGAGTCGATCTGCAGGGTGGCGCCGAAAGCATGCTGTTCATGCAGGCGGCCCTGGGCAGCGGTGCTGACCTTCTGAGTGGTGTCGGTTCTTGTTTCAATGCCAATGGTCTATCCGCTGAGACCATCGTTGTCCAACACGCCTTTTTCGCAGCGGCCGGCTATGTCCAGAGCGGTTTGTCGACCCGCGACCTGCAGGAAGGAATGGATAGCATCATGGCCACTGGTCACAGCGGTCATTTCCTGACTGATGACCTAACCTTGAAAAAGCTGCGCGAACAGGCGTTCTTCAGCAACCCCTTGTTTGACTATTCGGGTGAGCATGTGGCGGATGACCATGCGAACGGATCCATGTGGGCCAGGGCGACCCGGCAAGTCGATCAGATGACGCAGAGTTATGTGTCTCCGGTTCCAAAACAGATACAAAAAGCCTTGAAAGACTTATTTCACAAGCGTTATGGCCTATAGCCACGATCAGGCATTTACACTGCAGCGACAAAAAATGGTCGCGTATGCCAATAGAACGCTGCTGCATTGATGAAAGGAGACAAGGATGCTATTCTTGAAGCCACAGGCTGACTGGTCCGTCAGAGCAGTCTCAAACACCTGATTCAATTAATGATCCGGTTCTATGACGGAATCATCGAATCTCACTCAGTTATTGAAAGCAGATGGCAACTGACCAAAAAAGGAGTCACATATGGATTACGAGTATAACAGTCATGATCTTGAAGCAGCAAAGAAACTTGATGATTTTTTACCAGACCGAATTTTCGACGCACACATGCATATCCACGACAACACGTATCTGACTGGAAATAAAGATGATGGTTCCGGTAATTCCACACATGACCGCAAAGATGTCAACGACTATCTTTCTGATATGCGTCCTCTACTTGGAGCGAATCGAAATATACAGTTAAATACCATCATCCACCCGGATCGACGCCTTGCTGAAGACGCGGCGTTCATGTCCGCGTCTGACAAGTTCCTTGTAGGTCAACTGGAGCTCTATCCTGAAAACGTTGGTGAAATCGTCATATTTCCAAGGGAAACAACAGATGATATTCGTCGACGAATCGTTCATCCAAGGATACGTGGATTAAAATGCTATCACGTCTTTGCAGATAGACCGACTACCTGGGATGCCTATATTGAAGAATATCTCCCGGAAAGCGCGTGGGAGATTGCCGATGAAAAAAACCTCGCCATCACGTTGCACATGGTACGCGATAAGGCTTTGGCAGATCCTGGCAACCTTTCCTATATCCAGTCCATGTCAAAGCGCTATCCGAACGCAATTCTGATCCTTGCACACGCTGCCAGATCTTTTGCTGCATGGACGGCAATTGAATCAGTTGAAGCACTGCGGACGTACGAGAATGTATGGTTCGATTTTTCAGCAATCTGTGAATCGCCTGCTATGATCCAGATCCTCAAAACAGTCGGTGTATCGCGATGCATGTGGGGCAGTGATTATCCGGTAAGCTGCTTTAGCGGAAAAGCTATATCCATCGGAGACAGCTTCTACTGGATCTACAATAAGGATTTGGAACGTTTCAAGGGGGCGACAAAATTTAATTCATGGCAGGTCGGAACGGAAAACCTGATGGCTGTTCGACAAGCGTGTATCATCCGGGACCTCAGCAGAAATGATATTGAAAAACTGTTTTTTAGCAACGCTGAAAATCTTTTTCGTCGCAACCTATAGAACTGCTAAAAGGTCTAAGATCGAAATATTACCGGCTTAAGAGAAAGTGGCTGACACAAAATGGTTCGCAAAACCTGAGGGTCAGCCGCTTTTTATACGTAGGGGGTGCGGATGAAAAAAATTCAAAATTGATCAAGATTTGCTTTTGAGATACCGACGATAACGTATAGGACTCATGTGATAATATTCTTTAAAAACCTTATAAAACGCACTTTCCGAACGGTATCCTGCAAGTTGACAGATCTCAGTGATTCTCTTATCAGTTGTACGAATCAGATACCCTGCCTGATCCATCCGTGCACACAGCATTTTCTGACGAAAACTCATCCCATACTCTTTTTGTAGAATACGGTTCAATTGACGCCTGGATAGATGCAGACACTTGGCCAACTCGTTTTCAGTCCCATTATTTGTTAAATTTTTCTCAAAGAAAGCGTCAACGATGTCCGTCCAGCTGCTTTGCATATCCGCGCCGCAATCTGTTTCAATACC
>JAAYBY010000168.1 GCA_012729935.1 Clostridiaceae bacterium
CAATTGGACCGCGACGACATGACATACCTCTATCGCGATGGCGACCTGCATTACTTTATGAATACGGAGACCTACGAACAGTTTCCGATCAGCAGCGAAATACTTGGCGACACATTGAAGTTTCTGAAAGAAAATATGGACTGCAAGGTTTTATCCTATAAGGGTGAAATATTCTCGATTGAACCGCCGACATTTGTTGAACTTGAGGTCATTGAATGTGAACCGGGAGTAAAAGGGGATACAGCAACCAATGTTATGAAAAATGCAGTTGTGGAAACGGGTGCTATCGTAAAAGTTCCGCTGTTCATCGGTCAAGGTGAGCGTATACGGATAGATACCCGTTCCGGCGAGTATATGGAACGGGCTTAGTAAGACGATGCCGGATCCTTATCCACATGCAACAATCAGAGGTGATCGGACCATGTCACGCGGTTTTGTCGCACAATATGCGGCTGAAGCCGCGTTGCAGGCGGAAGGTGTGTCCAGTCTTGATACAAGTGGTATCGTTGCCTTGAAGGAAGCATTTGGTGTTGAACATGAAGGTAAGGGTGTAAAAGTTGTCTTTCGCGAGGACAAGGATGAGGCGGTATCAATAACCGTTTATCCGATCGTCATTTTCGGCAGCAATATTCCTGAAGTAGCCTGGGCCATTCAGGAACGCGTGAAAGCAGATGTGGAGAAGTTTACTGGATTATCTGTCGAGTCAGTACATGTGCACGTAAAAGGTGTTGTTTCAAGAGAGGATGGACCGGCATGAATCTATTTGTTCGAGTTGCCTTTATCATTCTGACATTTTTCTTATCCGTATTTTCGCTGATTTTTCTGCTGATGATGATCAACAATGATATTCTGAGTCAGATGATTGTCCTTGTTACATACCTTAGGGATCAGCGCACCTACCAGATTGTGGCTATTGTTTTCTGGCTGGTTGTGCTTGTTTTATGCCTGGCCGGTATGGTGTACAGCATCATGAGCGGACGTTTGCGTCGTTCCCGCATCCGCAGCACCGACATCGGATCAATCGATATCGGTGTTGACGCAATAGAAAGCATTGCCTTGAATTCGGCAAAAACGGCGCAATGCGGTATTAAAACGGCAAAAGCAAAAGTATTTCCATCCAAAGGTGATAAAATCAACGTGCAGCTCAACACAGTCCTCTATTCGGATGTGGAAGTGCCGGCGATGATGGCCAAGGTTCAGGATCGGATCAAGAAGGATATCGAACGATATACTGGAATACCTGTTGCCCGCGTTCAGGTACGTGTCAGCCGTGTAGAACCTGTATCCGCTCGTGTTGAACGGTGAGTTGAATGAAAACATTCTGGCAGCATCTGATTGAAAGCCTGAAGGGACGAAATCCCGGTTCGGTTGGCGCTGTAATCGGTTTTGCGCTGGCGTTGTCTCTTGTTATCTTCGGCTTGATGAAGACTCTGTTTTTAATTGTTATGACTTTACTGGGTTATTTTCTCGGAGTTCGTTACTTTAGTAATCGTGAAGCATTCCGGAATCTGCTCGATAAGCTTCTGCCACCGGGCTTTTTTCGATGAGGTATATGTATGAGCCGTCGTGATGCAAGAGAGAAAGCATTTATGTTGCTTTATCAATTGGAAATTCAAAAGGGTGATGAAGAAAATCAAATTGTCTCCTTTATTTCTGAGCAGCAGGTCAATGTGCAGGATCAAGACTATATGACCAGCTTGGTTAAAGGCGTTCGTCTGATGAGGGACGACCTCGATGGCCGCTTTGAACCGCTGTTAAAGCGCTGGACCATAAACCGCCTGCCGAAAGTTGATTTGACTATATTAAGACTTGCCGTCTACGAGATGTTTCATGTAGAAGATGTTCCTCAAAACGTAGCCATATCTGAGGCGGTTTTATTGTGTCGCAAATACACCAATGATGAATCAAAATCTTATATCAACGCAGTTCTAGGACGGCTGAGTCATGGTGAATCTTCATGAACCAGCCAATGACAGTAGGGCAGCTTAACGATTATGTCAGTACGCTGCTGGAACAGGACAGCTTGCTAAACCCTGTTATGGTAAAAGGTGAGCTATCGGGTGTCAAAGCATACCCGTCCGGCCATGTTTACTTTACTTTGAAGGACCGCGATGCATCCGTAAGTTGTGTATTGTTCAAAGGATACGCGACACGTCTTCGTTTTCGTCCTGAGAACGGCATGAACGTGATCGTAACTGGCCGGGCGACGCTCTACGCGCGTGATGGACGCTACCAGCTCATCATCACAGACATGACACCAGATGGACTGGGAGCGCTTTATCTGGCGTTCGAACAACTAAAGGAAAAACTAAAAAAAGAAGGTCTTTTCGATCCGAAACACAAGCGAAAAATACCACTGCTGCCAAACAGTATCGGTATCGTCACGTCTCCGGCCGGTGCTGTTATCCGGGATATCATACAGGTCTCAACCCGCCGGTTTCCAAATGCAAACCTGAAATTATTCCCCGTACCTGTACAGGGAGAAACGGCAGCTGCAGAAATTGCCCATGCGATTCGGAAGTTGAATGAATGGTCTTGTGTTGATGTCATTATTGTTGGCCGAGGCGGAGGATCTCTTGAAGATCTGTGGCCGTTTAACGAAGAGATCGTTGCCCGCGCAGTGTATGACTCAGTCATTCCGATCATTTCTGCTGTTGGTCACGAGACTGATTTTACGATCTGTGACTTCGTGGCGGATCTTCGGGCGCCGACCCCATCAGCTGCAGCGGAACTGGCACTGCCGGTTCGTAGAGAAGAAGATGTGAAAATAGCCAACCTGCGAAATCAACTTGTCAAATCACTGGGGTACCGCCTGGAACGCGAGAAGAACCGGTTGATGCGCCTGAAGGAGTCGCGTGGATTGAGAGAACCGGTTGAATTGATTGATCGACGCCGCCAGGATCTGGATCGTATGGTCGGGTCGCTGCAGCAGACGATGAAGCATTTGGTTTTATCAGCAGAACGTCAGCTTTCAATTCGGGCAGGTCAGCTGCACGCGTTGAGTCCGCTGCGCGTGCTCTCCCGTGGTTATGGGCTCATTCAGTCCGCAGAGACAGAAAAGCCGCTGCGGTCTGTTGCGATGATCAGGCCGGGAGATAAGATAGAGGTTACAATGATTGATGGACGCTTGCGCTGTGACGTGCAGCAAGTGACAGACAGGAGGTTTGAAATCAACCATGACTAATACACCATCAGATACTGATGCGCGTGAAACACGCGGCGATTCTGGACAGGAGACCAGCCAGGAGATTACCGTATCTTATGAAGATGCTATGAAAAAACTGGAAGAAATCGTTACGAAGCTTGAGTCCGGAGAAATCTCCCTTGATGAGTCGATGAGATTATTTCAACAGGGGACAGAGCTGACGAGAGTCTGCTCAGAAAAACTGAACGCAATCGAACGACAGATAACAAAACTCATTGAAAAAACGGATGGTTCAGTGACGGAGGAGCCCATTGATACGGAACAATGATGCCGGGCAAATCGATTTCGGCACACAATATGATCAATATAAGACGATGGTCGAATCATCACTGCTGAGCTTTCTGGGTCAAACAGATGAACCGGAAACGGCTATACTTTATGAAGCAGCCCGGTACAGCCTTATGGCAGGTGGAAAGCGAATCCGCCCGGTTCTGATGCTGGCGACAGCAACGATGCTCGGGCTGCCAAGTGACGTTGTAATGCCCTATTGCTGTGCAATAGAAATGATTCATACGTATTCGCTGATTCATGACGATCTGCCTGCGATGGACAACGATGACCTCAGGCGGGGAAAGCCGACCTGCCACATTGCCTATGGTGAGGCTACAGCCATACTTGCTGGTGATTTCCTCTTAAATCGAGCATATGAGATCATACTTGATTCGGTGCGCGTTGAAAATCCCCATTCGATTGACGCAGCGCGCCTCATCAGCCAGGCTGCAGGCGGAAACGGGATGATAGGCGGACAGATAATGGATATGGTTTTTGAAAATCAGGCGATCACCCGCGATATGCTTCAGCGTATGCATCAAAAAAAGACAGGATCGCTTATTGTTGCCTGTGTGATGCTTCCTTTGCTGTTTTGTCAGACTGAACAGCAGCTGCAGCAGGCTTTCAGACAGTATGGAAAGGCGATAGGCCTGGCATTCCAAATCCGTGATGATATCCTCGATGTCACAGCCAGCGCGAACCAACTGGGCAAGACACCTGAAAAAGATGAAAGAGACGGGAAGACAACGTTTGTCTCCTTATTGGGACGTGAGGAAGCAGAACATCAGCTGGCGGCGACAAATACACATGCACGCCAAGCCCTGCAGGTCATCCATCAAGAATATGACTGTACATTTCTGATGGAGATGACTGACTTTCTGCTGAGACGATCTTCCTAAACAAACTGATATGAATGAGAAACACACGATCAAATTGATTGATCAAATAAATGAACCGGAATCGTTGAAGAACTTTTCCCGTAATGAACTTGAGCAGCTTGCTTCAGAAATTCGGGAATCGATCATTGAGACTGTATCAAAAAACGGTGGACATCTCGCGTCAAATTTGGGTATGGTTGAACTGACCATAGCCTTGCTGATGGTGTTTGAATTTCCCCGTGATAAAATTGTCTTTGATGTTGGGCATCAGACATATGCCTGGAAGCTGCTGACAGGTCGCAAGGATCGGTTTTGCAGTCTCAGAAGATATGGTGGTATTTCCGGGTTTCCCAAAACTGACGAAAGCTGTTTCGACTGTTTCAATACAGGGCACAGCAGCACAAGCATATCTGCGGCAATTGGCTTAAGTCGTGCCATGGCTCGCAGCAATCGCGCCGGACATGTGATCGCTGTAATCGGTGATGGTGCACTGACAGGCGGAATGGCTTTTGAAGCCCTGAATGACGCCGGGCATTCTCGCGAGAACCTGATCGTGATTCTCAATGACAATCAGATGTCAATCGGCCGAAATGTCGGTGGCCTGTCTCGTCATCTGGAAAATCTTCGTCTGTCAAAATCATACCTTCACCTGAGGACACGATTTGAGAACCTGTTGTCGCACATCCCGCTGATCGGCCGCCCGATTCTTCGCCTGATCGAACGGGTGAAGCAGATGACCAAGATGGCTGTCAAGCACCAGGGTATTTTCTTTGAAGAACTTGGATTCCAGTATTACGGGCCTGTTGACGGCCACGATCTGTCGAGCTTGACACACCATCTGAAAGCAATCGGCCAGCTGAAAGGCCCTGTTCTTTTGCACGTGGTGACGCAGAAAGGTAAGGGTTATACATACGCAGAGTATTCACCGGATCTCTATCATGGCGTAGCGCCATTCATCATCGAAAATGGTCTCAGCAACGGTCAGCAGTCGCAGGAGTCAGGAAGAATAAACTCATTTTCAGATGCATTCGGCCGGCATCTGGTTGAAAAGGCCAAAGATAATACGAAGATCTGCGCGATTTCTGCGGCGATGACCAACGGAACAGGCCTGACAGCCTTCCAGCAGTCTTATCCGGGTCGGTTTTTTGATGTTGGTATAGCTGAACAGCATGCGATGACATTTGCCGCCGGGCTTGCTGCGGGCGGTATGAAGCCTGTTATCGCCTTATATTCAACATTCCTGCAACGTGCTTTTGATCAGCTGCTGCACGATGTCTGCCTGCAGAATCTACCGGTTGTACTTGCAGTTGATCGGGCAGGAATCGTCGGAGAAGATGGTGAAACGCATCAGGGACTGTTTGATTTGAGCCTGCTTCTGCCTTTGCCGAATATCGAAGTATTTTGTCCGTCTGATTACCATTCTCTTAGAGCGGCCGTTGATTATGCGCTTCTGGCAGAGCACCCGGTCGCCATTCGATACCCGCGTGGTAAAGAACCGCAGCACAGTCATTCAGACAGTGCAGGAACCAGAGCAGATACACAGTGTCAATCCATCACGCAAACAACAGTCGTCAGGCAGGGTGATTCTGTGACAATTGCTGCACTGGGTTCTCTGCTTGGCATTGCGTGTGAAGCAGCCGATCAACTGGCTGAGCAGGGGATCGCTGCTGAAGTTGTCTCAATTGTCCGTGTTAAGCCGTTTGATCACACTGGACTGGCAGTATCGGTTGAAAAAACCCGACGCTTGATAACGCTTGAGGAGTCAGTCATAACCGGGGGATTCGGTCAGATGGCGATTGCTGAACTGATGAGCAGAATACCTGATTTGTCATACAAAATTCTTGGAATCGGGAGTGGCATGCTGTGTCAGGGTAAACGGGACGAACTGCTTCACCTTGTTGGACTCGATGTAGAGGCAGTCTGCCTGGCGGCAGGAGAGCTCTGCCGCGTTGTGACAAAATAATGTCAGACTATCCGGCTCTGATTTATATTTCGGATGCAGACTGCGTGCAGATACGCTATAATTGAAAAAAGCGTAGCAGGAGGATCATCATGCGCATCGGTCTCTATGCCAATCCGGAAAAAGACACTGGCTTTCTGGTGACCAGACAGGTTGCCGAGACGATAAACGCACTGGGTTCAACAGCAGTCATCGGACATGACCATACAGGTCTGGAATTGACTGAGATCGCAAATGCGGTCCGCGGATCCTATGAATCATGTGATTGCATTATTTGTCTGGGCGGTGACGGAACATTCCTGTCAGCTGCTCATTTGCCCGGGTGTGAGCAGATCCCGATTATCGGCGTCAATCTGGGAAGCGTCGGATTTTTACCTGAGATTCAACCAAAAGATTTAGACCGTGCTCTTGCGCAAATCGTCGATGGACAATGGAATCTTGAACAACGCATGATGTTGTCAGTCGAATGCTATAATGCAGCCGGAGCGCGGATTTCAGGCGGGCAGGCATTAAATGATGCGGTCATCTCACGCGGTGGCCGATCACGAATTGTCAATCTTGATTTAATGATAAATAAGACCTGGGTTGACCGGATCCCAGGCGATGGGCTGATTGTCTCAACGCCAACCGGATCGACTGCCTATTCTTTGTCATCGGGCGGTCCCATCATCCATCCGGAGCTGATGCTGATGCTGATTACACCAATCTGCCCGCATACACTGCACAACAGAAGTTATATTGCTGCAGAAGACAGCCAGGTCAGAATCAGCTTGTGCGAATACCCATATCAGGCCGTGTTATCAATTGATGGCCGTCAGGATGTGTACCTTGAGACAGGCAGCAGCGTTGTTATTGAAAAATCTGAGCGATCACTCAAAATGATTCGGCTCGGGCCCGATCATTTTTATGCGGATTTACCGAGAAAAATCCATGCCAGAGGGAGGACCTACCATGAAACCATCGAAGAGTGAAAGGCAAGCGAAATTACTTCGGATCATTCGTGACTCAGCTGTCGGAACGCAGGAAGAATTGGCGCTCCGGATGCATGAAGCCGGTATGGAGGTGACGCAGGCCACTATTTCGAGAGATATTAAGGAACTTGGAATCATTAAGGTCACCACCACGGCAGGAACACAGAAATATGTTCCCATGGAGCGAAGCGGCGAAACGACCTCTATTCGACTGATGAAGGTGTTTTCAGAAGCCGTTGTGCATGTAGATGTTGCGATGAACCTCGTTATTATGCGCACGTTGCCCGGGATGGCCCAGGCCGGCGCGTCTGCCCTCGATTCCATGCGTTTACCTGAAGTAGCCGGCAGCATTGCCGGTGACGACACTATTTTTGTTGCGGCCAGAACATCTGAGATGGCTGAACAGCTGGGGCGTTTACTCAGTCAGATGGCACACCGGTCTGAACAGTGAGTTTGAGACGATGAGGGACCCAAATGCTGTATCATATTGACATCCGCAATTTTGCGCTCATTGAGAAACTATCGATGGATCCTGGTCAGGGACTTCTCATTCTAACGGGAGAAACCGGAGCGGGAAAATCTATCCTGATCGATGCAATCGGTTCATTGTCGGGCAGTCGGGTGTCAAAGGATCTGATTCGTCACGGTTGTGATTCAGCATTGGTTGAAGCATTGTTTCGCGTTGATAAGGCGAGAATTCCAGATGACATACTTGAACTGTTTTATCAGTCAGAGGATGATGACGGAAGCGGGGAAGTCGACATTGTTCTGTCGCGCGAAATCCAGATAAATGGCCGGTCATTTTGTCGGATCAATGGACGCATGACGACCCTGTCAAATATAAAAATGCTTTCATCGTGCTTGTTTGATATACATGGACAACACGATCAGCAGGCAATTTTCCAGGAGTCTACCCACTTACAGTTTCTGGATCGATTTGCAGGTCAAGCCGTTCAAGCCGGAAAAGATCGTTATTTAGAACAACTGATACGATATAAAGCTTGCCAGAAAGCCCTTAAAGAGCTGGGGAACAATCCAGCAGAACGAGCTCGGGCGATTGATGTGCTGACCTATCAGATCAAAGAGATTGAAGCAGCTGACATTAAGCCAGGAGAGGAAACAACACTAACAGAACGGCAGCGTTTACTGGCGCATGCTGAGAAAATTCAAGAAGCTCTGTCTGAATCCTATGAACGGCTTTCGGGTGATGATGCCGGTTCTATCCTCTATGAAATCGGCTCGGTTCTGTCTGCTCTTTCAAACATTTCCAGACATGCCCGGCAGATCGATGAGATTGCTGCCTCGATAACCGATGCCCTGGACACCTTACAGACAGCGTCTGCTGAAATTCGTGCATGCAGCGACAGCCTCGATATTGAACCCGCTGAACTCGATCAAATCAACAACAGACTGGATCTGATCTATCGACTGAAGAAGAAGTACGGCGGTTCTCTCGAAGCCGTTTTGGTTTTTCTTAATC
>JAAYBY010000169.1 GCA_012729935.1 Clostridiaceae bacterium
TCAGCCCGATCGTCTGCGGGAACTTCATACTGATCCATGCATCGTTCGAAGACCTCGGATTCATCCATTTCCGATAAATCGTCATTGTCATCGAAATCGATCATTTGATTCTGAAGCTGCAGATTGCGGATCCGGCAGACATCGATCAGCGTATCGCGGGTCGCGTCTTCGATTTTTTCGCGAAGTCCTGCGGCAGGCTGCTGTCCATTGTAGCGAATCTCAACCTTCACAAGTTGTTCGTCGGCGTTCAGATGACCGAGCTGATCCAGAATGTCGGTCAGATCTCCCTCTATTGTCTCCATCCGCTCAAAGGATGGAATGTCCATTTCATCGATATCTGTTGTCTGACCAGAAAAGGTAATCAGCATGATCTTTTTTGTCTGACCAGCTTCCTGAAACCCCATCGGTATCGGTGAGCCGGAGTAGACGATCCGCTCCCTGATACGCTGAGGCATGTGCAGATGTCCCAGTGCGAAGTAATCGATCGCTTTGGGAAATGCTTCTGCCGGTATATGGGCCAGAGACCCGACATACAAATCCCTGACACCGTCATCTTCAGCTGTCTGGCCACCTTGGGTGAACAGATGGCCCATAGCGATGATGGGAATTTGTTCGTCAGCACCGCGTGTGTTCCGGGCAAGTTCCCAAACAGCCTGGTAATGGTTTTGTATGCCAGCCAGCAGTTTGCGATGTTTGTCCTGCATATTTTCGCCCGCTTCAATCTGGCGGATATCTCTGTCCCGTAGAAAAGGAACCGCACAGACGACTGCGGCAATCTCTCCGTCTGAATTTTTGAGGGGAATCACTTCATCCTCAAACCGATCGCTGATCTGACCGACGATGTGCACATTCAGCATGCGCAGCAACTCGCGCGGTGCCTCGAGAAACAGCGGCGAATCATGATTGCCGCCGATCACCACAACATGCCTGCAGGGTGTGTGTGCCACATCAAACAGAAACCGGTAGTATAACCCCTGGGCAATATTGTCGGGTGAGCCGTTGTCAAAAATATCTCCGGCTATCAGGACAGCATCTGCTTTCAGTTCAACGATCTGGTTCACCAGCCAGCGCAAGAAAGCTTCATGCTCCTGATGGCGCTTACGACCGCAGAGCGTCCGGCCCAGATGCCAGTCTGAAGTGTGTATGACCTTCATAGCAAGTCACCTTTCGCACAGGCTAAAACAGCGGATATTTGATTTCGATTTGCTGTATACATCATGCAAGCTTTGCCTCAGTCAAATTCAATACTATCAGCATACCAGATTTCTGAAAGCTCAACCAGTTGAACTCCGGGTCTCTGTCACGATGCAGTCGATCGTGATGCAAGTCGAGTTTGATTATCATGCGAAAGCGTCTGTTTCTGAATCAACAGTTCGACTGGTTTTGACGTTTGGCAAAATTTTGTGAACATTTACTTTTTGAGCCGTTTTTTTTGTTGTACACCACCCTATTATATGATAGAGTTTATACTGATATCGTTTTTCGATATTGAACATGCAAACAAGTAAAACAATCATAGGAATCTGCAAAATCCCAGGATTTAGAAGATAAATGATTCCTTGATCGAAAGGAGCGAATTTATGATTAAACACAAAAAATTGCAAGAATGGGTTGATGAAATTGCAGATCTATGTCAGCCTGAGCAAATTCACTGGTGCGATGGTTCCGAGGAGGAAAACCAGAAACTGCTCCAGCTGATGGTTGATAACGGGAGCACAACGGAACTTAATCCGGACAAACGCCCCGGTTGCTATCTTTTCCGCAGTGACGCATCAGATGTAGCCCGTGTAGAAGATAGAACCTATATCGCATCGACCAAAGAGGAAGATGCCGGACCAACCAATAACTGGATCGATCCTGTTGAACTGAAAAAAACGATGACAGAGCTTTACAAAGGTTGTATGAAGGGACGTACCCTTTATGTTATACCTTTTTCAATGGGCCCAGTCGGTTCACCGATTGCCAAAATTGGTGTTGAAATCACAGACAGCCCCTATGTTGTTGTCAACATGCGCATCATGACCCGAATGGGTGCAAACGTGCTTGATGTTCTTGGTGAGGACGGTGAATTTGTGCCGTGTCTTCACTCGGTAGGCGCCCCGCTGGCCGAAGGTGAAGAGGATGTTCCCTGGCCGTGTGCACCGATGGATAAAA
>JAAYBY010000170.1 GCA_012729935.1 Clostridiaceae bacterium
CTGTATTCGTCTGTTAAGCATTTCACGAAAACAGTAAGGCAGATGATCTCCATGCCCCCTGTGAACCGTCACGCACTGTGCGCATTTACCGTGAAGCCGGCAAGGTTCGGGGCACGGACAATGATCTTTGACTTTTTGCTTTACTTCATTGAGGAATTCCGCCTGCAATGCCTCAGCCTCTTCGTTCTTCCCCTCTTTGAACAAATCCATTGCCCGGATTTCCATTGGATGATCATCAATTTTCATGTAGTTACCTGCTTCCCAAAATAAATGGTGTCGATACCGGATCCTCTGTCATCTGGTATCGTTTTGATCCGAAGATATCCTCTTTTTTCCAGCGTATGAATCTGAGCGTCATTCGTTGACCATGTCCGCGTCGTGATTGTTCTTACCTTGGATTGATTAATGATGCGCTGTTCTATTGCATCATACAACAGAGTCAAGGCGCCACGTCCGCGATAATCCGGATGAATGCAGATTGTCGTAATGTAGGCGGCTGGATTCCATTCCGATGGCACCTGAATGGTGTGCTGATCCTTGTATGACAAAAATCCGATGATCTGACGATCTAACTGAACCAGAAGAAAAGATTGTTGCAGCAGCTCCTGATAGTAGGCTGTCGGTTGGAAATGATCAGAAGTCACCGATTCGCTGATAAACTGCTGCGTTGTGCTTCGCCTTCGTGACAACGGCGGAACGAATTCGTCCTGGCATAAACATAAAATAGACCAGACAGCTGTTTTCTGCTGTTCAGTCAATGGATGATCTGGTGTGACAATTTCCATATGCTTCAAACCTGCAATCCTCTGCTGATTCTGTACGCATGCTAACAAGCGTGTTGTCAGACTGTAAAACAGATGGCGCAGCGTCAAACAGATTAAATGACACTTCTGTGAGACAGGCCATCGCTGCTTTCGATCATTATAAACCGTGCTTCCGTTATTTCGCAATCTAACACATTCTGCACTTTGGCAGACAAGCACTGGCCGAAAAACAACTGCTGGCCGTATATGATACAATATCGGCAATGGAAATGATCTGACCCAATTCACTAAACGATCATAATGAGGTGACCGTAATGCCAATTTTCACACCCTTCACATTTTCAAATCTCACGTTAAGAAACCGGATTGTTATGTCACCGATGTGCATGAACAGCAGCGACGATTCGGGAACTGTTCAGGAATTTCATCGCATTCATTACGGTACACGGGCTTATGGCGGAGCAGGCCTGATACTGCTCGAAGCAACGGCGGTCGAAGGAGCCGGTCGGATCACAAACCGTGACCTGGGAATATGGAATGAACAACAGGCTGAAGGACTGGCATCGCTCGTAAAAACCATCCACGAAGGTGGGGCTAAAGCGGGTGTTCAGCTGGCCCACGCCGGACGGAAATGCACCGTTGATTACGAACAGTCGGTCGCCCCCAGCAGTTTTCACTTCAGTGCGGATTACCGGACACCAGAGGAGCTTACTCAAGATGGAATCGACCGATGCATTGAACAATTTAAGCAGGCCGCAAGGCGCGCGTATGCTGCAGAATTTGATGCAATTGAAATTCACGCGGCACACGGTTACCTGATCCATGAGTTTCTCTCACCGCTCTCCAACAGGAGAACGGATCAATATAATGGCTCGACCGACAATCGTTTACGTTTTCTCAGAGAAATCATCCAGGCTGTCCGCCAGGTCTGGCCTGCAGAGAAACCTTTACTGGTTCGACTGTCTGCTTCGGATTATCTGCCTGGCGGCCTAAACATAGATGAAACCATCAGGTTGGTCAATGGGATCAAGGCAGATGTCGATCTATTTGATATCAGCAGCGGCGGCCTGCTGCCGACTCCCATAGAAGAGACAACTGGCTATCAGGTCGACTTCGCTGCAGCAATTCGGCAAAAGGCTCAAGTGCCGGTCATGGCTGTTGGTTTAATCACAACACGGGAGCAATCCGAGAAGATTGTTGCAGACGGACAGGCTGATCTGGTTGCTTTGGGACGTGAACTGCTGCGAAATCCTTACTGGCCGATTATTTTTGATGCTCAACGAAATGCCCAATCTCACCTGATTCCCAAACCGTATCGACGCGCCTTTGCTGAGGCGTATCCGAAATAATAGCTGTCGATTTCCGACAGGCAGTCTGCTATTTTAAAAACAACCCCACAGGTCTGAACTCAGCAGATCATTATTTTGGTTTCATCAGCGGTGGCTTCCTGAAATCCAATCAGGTAATGCTTTCGAAGATTTCATCCCTCAGGGCAACATATTCCTGCGAAATAGCAACACGTCCGGTTTCAGACCGCAACGCAGTATCGGTAAAGGTGACTTCATGCATTTGTTCAATTGTACCGGGGCCCGGCGACATGACCAGCAAACGAGTGCCAAGTGACAACGCCTCATCAATATCGTGGGTAATCATAAGGATGGTGCGTTTTTCATGATGCCAGATTGAGCGGACCAGACTCTGCATTTGGATACGGGTAACGGCATCAAGCGAGCCAAAAGGCTCATCCATCAGGATCACACGTGGTTCATTGGCTAAAACACGTGCCAGAGCAACCCGTTGTTTCATGCCGCCCGACAGCTCATATGTTTTTTTATCGGCAAAAGCTGTTAAATTCATTTCCTTTAGATACCGATCGCTGATTGTGCGGCAGTCTTCACGCGAAACGCCCTGCATTCTGGGACCAAAGGCTACATTATCCCGGACATTCATCCATGGATACAGTGTCTCTGCCTGAAAGACCACTCCGCGCTCGCGATCCGGTCCTAAAATCGGTTCACCTTCCATCAGCGCTAATCCTTCAGCTGGCTGAAAAAAACCGGCAAGAAGTCCGAGAATAGTACTTTTCCCGCACCCGGATGGTCCAAGCACACATAAAAATTCATGTGGAAAGACAGCCAGATTGATATCTCGAATCGCCTCGATTTCATCTTTCCTCGCCTGATAGGTATGAGAGACGTTGCGAAGTTCAAGAATCGGAGTTTGTGTTGTTTGTTCTTTTGTTGAACAATCTGCCGGCATGGACTTCCTCAATTCTGTTCCGACTGCAGCGACTGCTCAATCCATTCAGGATTAACAAAAGCGGCAAAGTCCTCGTATGTCGGAATCGATTGAATGGATTGTTGTTCTGCCAGAAAAGCTGCAGTATCATGCATTACCTGTACAAAATGACCCGGGTCAGCAGAAGTCCCCATAAAGGCTTCGCTCAGCGCTTCCTCGCGCGTTAACCAGAGTGATCCGCTCATTTGCTCGGATGCGACTGTTGTTGGAATTTCAAGCTCGTCACCGGCGATTTGTGCCGCTTTTTCCGGATCTGCCCGATACAGGTCACCCGCTTTTGCCAGAGCCGATATAAAATCAGCCATCAGGATCGGATATTTTTGCGAAAAACCTTGGCGAGCCAGCAGAACATTCGCTGTCACCACGCCGCGCTCAGCCATCTCCTCGCTGGAGACAAGTGACAAACCTTCCGCCAGAAGCCGATCAAGCGTTGGCTGCCAGGTATAAGCCGCGTCAATATCGCCTCGCTCCCAGGCGGCAACAATATCAGCTGTCTGCATATCCAGCAAAGTGACCTGATCTTCGATACCGGCATCCCGCAGCGCATTCAACAGACTATAATGCGCAGTTGATGCAAAGACAGTCGCAACCTGCCGGCCTGCTAGATCTTCAATACGCTCGATACCGCTGTTTTGGCGTACTACCAGCTGCTCGGCTTTACCAAGGACTTCGTGGATCCAGACGAGCTCGACTTTGATGCCAGTTGCAAGTGCGATGACGGCATTTGTGTGCCCCATAGTTGCAAAATCGATGCTGTTCGATAAAAGTGCCTTGTTGGCGTCAACCCCTGAATCAAAGACAATAAACGAACAATCAATGCCTTTGTCTGCAAAATAGTCTTCAAAATACTGTTCTGCTTTGGCGATGGTTTCATCATTGGGTACTCGAAGGTATCCGATATTGATCTGTTCCGGCCATTCAAAATCGTTATCATCCCGGCACCCAGCAGGGAAAATGACCAGGCAAAGCATCAGAACGACGATAAGCCATAACCTGGCGGATTTTTTTCTTTGTTGAAAACCGTTGTTTTTTTTCATAGTTGCCCTTTCCAGTGAATCAGATTCTTTTCAATCAAACGCATAAATATATCGATAAAAACGCCTGTCAGGCCCATCAGAATAATACCGACAAACATCACATTACTCTTTAAATACCGAGAAGCGTCTATTACCATCCAGCCGATACCTGATGTTGCCGCAACCATTTCTGAAGCGACCAGCGTCGTATAGGCTACACCGATTGCTGTCCGCAATCCGGTAAAGATGGATGGCATGCATGCGGGGAGCACGATATGTGCGAATACCTGCTGCTGCGTTGCCCCTAATGATCTGGCGCTCAGCACATAATTGCGGTTGACACCCTTGACCGCTGAAACACAGCTGACATAAATCGGGGCTAACGCGGCCAGGTACAACAGAGTTACCTTTGACGTATCGTCAATGCCAAGCCACAAGATGAGCAATGTATAATAAGCCAGCGGCGGTAAAGGTCGGTAAAACTGTACAATTGAATCGACAACAGCGCGTACTTTTGAAGAATAGCCGCTAAGAAGCCCGAGCGGAATACCCGTTATGACCGCCAACCCGAAGGCCAGGAACAGCCGCCTGAAACTAACACCCAGATGGAGCCAGAGGGAATGGTTATTATAGCCCTGATTGAGTATCTGCACAAACGTGCGCCAAACGTCGCGAGGCGTTGGTACCATCACGGATGATACAACTTTGAGTTCTGTAATCAGCGTCCAGACAAGTAACACAAGAATCCAGGTCAGTAACGTCAAACGTTTCTCAACTGTCCTTGACAGATCGCGCTTTTTTTTGCTTTTTTTATCAGGTCTTTCCATGAACCGCTTTCCAGTGATCAGAATTTCATCATAATAAACGTAACGCTACGTATTTTATTTTTCTGATTATATCATGATCTGGAAAATTATACGATTATGTTCAAATGTTCAAAAAGAATTTTAACGCCAATCAGGATTAAAACAACGCCGCCTGCCAGTTCTGCCGCATTGCCAAACCGAATGCCCAGTCGACTGCCGATGAGGACACTGACAAATGACAGAGCAAATGTTGTGATACCGATCAAAAGCAATGCCGGTGCCAGGTTGATATGCAAAAACGCGAAGGTGACTCCGACAGCAAGTGCATCGATGCTGGTCGCGACAGCAAGTGTCAACAATTCTTTGTGAGAGCATCTGTCTGGTCCGCCGACGGTACAGCTGCCGCCTCGAGCCACGCTGATGATCATTTTCCCGCCGATGACCAGTAGTAAAGCGAATGCAATCCAATGGTCATAGGCTGAAATATATTGCTCAAACTGTCTCCCGGCAAGCCAGCCGATGAATGGCATGAACGCTTGAAAAAAGCCGAAATAAATGGCTATACGGAAAGCTTTGCGATAACTTTTTTCTTTAAAGGACAACCCCTTGCACAAGGCAACCGCAAAGGCATCCATTGACAGTCCAACAGCGATCAAAAATAATTCAACAAACCCCATTTGCCCGTTCTCTTTTCCTAATATGCTTCACGCCAGTGCGACATGGTCTGCACGGTATACAAACGGGTCTATTATAGCAAAGCTGTCAACAGACTTGTGTTTCAAATGAATCATTCAGACAAATTGAACGTCTGATTTACTTTTGTGATAATTTCATAATCATGCTGTACAATTTGCTGGAAGTTTGTTATATAATAGAGATGGGTCTATTGAAATGAGGTTAACCACGTTTTTCCTCCACCCACAAAAGCGAGGCTGAAAAAAGAGGTACCTGACTCCATAACAAGCAGGTTAAGGGATACACTGATCCGTGTCGGCGGCGCGATCATGTATCCCTTGTCTTTTACCCCCAGGCAGGTTCGTCGGCACCGTTTGCTGTTTTGCGATAGGGCATCCAGGCGAAGATCAAATCACGGGCTTGAATATCTTTCTTGTATGGCTGTATAACCAGTGTCTCCAGTTCCTGATTAGCCGGATCCATTTTCTCTGTCAGGGCTTCTGCCTCTGCTTCAAAGGTTTCTTCTAGCTCTTTTAACTGAGCCTGGTACGCCTCAACCGTTTCCTTTGATCGCGTGATATCGCCACTTTGCTTCACCGAACGACTGGCACTGCGCACCGTTGTCGTTGCCCGTCCAAGTGAGGATGCACTGACAGCCTTCTTGCCCAGAAAGGCACTAAGCACAGTTGCCCCGAGTGAAATGGCAGTCTGAACTTTTGACTGTTTTGCCTCATCTTTTTCTCGATCGACAGCCTGCTCTGCTTTTCTTATTTTTTCTTCAATCGACTTCATTTTGGGTTCATACTTTTTACGAAGCTGATCCATTTTTTCGTCGCGTATTTCTCTGGCGTCCTGCTGCAGCCTGATGCGAAAGTCACGTTCATCTTCTCCCGGCTGAGCCGCTTGCTTAAGAGCTGATGCATAAGGAACCGTCAGTCGGCAAGTGCGATAGGCCCATTCCAGAAGATCTCTCTTCCAGACTGCATAACTTTTACTGTCTCCAGCTGATACCGGCAAGCTGGAAAAAGGAATTTCCTGATCGGCTTCAGCAGAAAATTCGTCCAGCGGCAGATCAAGATCGTTCGCCTCATCCCAGTTTACCGGATAGACACCATCTGTAACCGGCGCACAGCGCATTTTCTCTTCAGTCTGGTAGATATTATGTGTACGGTCTGAGTAGCTGATCTGTGTCAACCCGATCACGGCGGGCTTGTAAACCAATCCGTCGACCGATCCTCTAAATGGACCATATACAGGCCGTATACCATTTGGCAGACCTTCGTCTGGCTGTGCCTGTGCGGCCGGAGCAGTCTGTACGGCGACAAA
>JAAYBY010000171.1 GCA_012729935.1 Clostridiaceae bacterium
ACTTTTTTTATCGATCACGAAAGGTGCCTCCTGTTAAGTCGTAGTCGCCCAGATCAATAGCCGGTCTCATCAGATGCCAATAGTCGGAACTGCATGATGGCAAACATACCGATAATAACAGCCAGTACAACACCCATCGTCGATGCTCGAGACAAATTATTGCTGGAGAAAGCCACCTTATAGATCAACGAAACAACAGTATCGGATGCGTAGTTGGGTCCTCCTCCGCTCATCAGCTTGACAATCGCGAAGACCTGAAAGGATTTGATTGTTGTCGTAATCGCGACATACAGGGTTGTCGGTCTGAGAAGCGGAAATGTGATCAGCCAGAATCGCTGCCAGCGACTGGCTCCATCAATATAGGCTGCTTCTGAATACGTTACAGGAATACTCCCCATCGCCGCTAAATTCATAATCAGCGGCTGCCCCATGGTAAAGGTAATGATAACAAGCGACAAGGAGAATTTAACCAGTTTGGCGTCACCCAGCCAGTTGACAGGTGTGCCGCCAAGGGTCTTGACAAGGAAATTCAGAATGCCGAATGCCGTGCTGTAGATGTTGTTCCAGACCAGAGCGACTGTAACCGTACTGAGAACAACCGGCAGGTAAAAAGCGATGCGGAAAAATGTCTGTTCGCCGGATCTCCGATCGATGATCAGCTCGGCAAAAAGAAGCGTCAGAATGACTGTAGCAGGAACAACGAGGATAACATAGATAAATGTATTCCCCAGAACGCGCATAAAGACTGGATCACTGAATATTGATCTGTAATTATCTAATCCAACAAATGTTTGTTCACTAACACCGATCCGATAATTCGAAAAACTGAGAATCACTGAATCGATCAAGGGATACAGCATGAATATAATATACAATGTGAAAGCCGGGAATATGAAAAAGTATCCCCAAAACCCTAACTTGAATCGTCTAAACAAGTTTTTCCTTATTCCTTCCTGTCTGACAGTCATTCTGATCGTCCTCTTTCAACTTTTTATTGGCTTATGACGTATGCTTCTAAGTCTTCCAATGCTTCTTCTGTCGTCTTGTCGCCTCCAACGAGACCCTGCATCATCGGGATGAATTCACCGGTCACGGTTGGGTACAATTCGAGGCTATAGCCCGGATCTTCTGAGTATTTAAAAATTCGTTTAGTCCAGGCTGCAAATTCATCACCCGGATACAAATCGCCAACCGACTTGCGGAGCGGGATCAGATTGACAATTTTCAGCGCTTTTGAGTTCTCAGTGTTGGTGGCAAATTTAGCCAGTCCTACAGCCGCGTCATTTTCAACCTGACTCTCAGACTTGAATACCATGTACCCGATATAGTTCGCTTCCAGACCGGGTGCTTTTCCCTCTGCATTTGGATACATCGCAAATCCGATCTCAAACGCTTCGATGTTTCCATTATCCATCTCACCTTTTACCTGCGGGTAACCGCCGATAAAGCAGACAGCTGTCTTCTGCTGTTTAAACAATTCACGATCATCGGAGAAAACCATTGTTTCTGCGCCCGGAACGGATAACCCGTCGTTGATCATGGAGATAATAAAATCAATCGTTTCCGCGGTTTCAGGCGTATTGATTGAAAGATTACCGTCACCATCAAAGAGACGTACACCATTGCCCATCAGAAAATCATAAAGATAGGCATCACCGGCTGTGCTGCCCAGATAAAAACAACTCGGATAGACACTGTCGCTCTTGACAGCCTCCATCGCTGCTCTGAACTCTTCATAGGTCCATGTACGATCCTCATTCTGAGGCAATAGATCCAAAGCACCTGCTTCTTCGAACATTGTGCGATTGATCAACATGGTTTGAACGCTGTTGCTCCAGGGAATCATATGATACTGGCCATCAACTTCGATACCGCCATTTTCCCATGAACCTTCCAGAAAATCGTCCATTTCTTCGGCTGTGAAATAGTCGTTGAGTGGCTGCAGCAGATCCATTCTGGCAAATTTTCCGCCGCGTGTGATCCCGTCTTCCAGAACATTCGGCTGCACGCTGGTTGCAATCGCGACCGTCAGTTTCTGGTCAATGTCAGCACCAGGAACATGTTCAAACTCGATTTCTTCAACATTCGGATTTTCCGCCATATATCGTTCAGCAACATCTCGCTGCCAGTCACCGATCTGGCCATCTTCTTCGGTTCCGTTGACTCCAGCCCATCTCGCAAGTGCCCAGTATGTCAGAGACACTTTCTCAGCAGGTGGCTCTGTTGTGGTCGTCTGAGAAGTCCCCTGCGATGCGGTTGTTGTCTGACCGGTTGTTGTCTGACCGGTTGTCGTCGATGTTGTTTCTGCGTTTTGACATCCGACAGCCAGTGCAACAATCATTGCCAGACAAATCAATACGGCAAAGATTTTTCTGTTTCTCATGTGTTTAACCTCCCCTTTTTTTCAGTGCTGATGACAGGCGCATGCCTGTCCCTATATCATTATTCTATCCGGACGATTTTTAAATAGAATGTGCTGATGATGACCACACGTGTCGGGTTTTATGTCTTCTTTATGTCTGACTGTCCGATTGATCAAGCTGAACCGGCGTTTTTCGGATTGGCAGTCTGATCTGCACGGTTGTTCCGACACCTACTTCACTGAAGACCTGTAATCCATAATCAGAACCCTCATGCAATCGAATGCGACTGTTGACATTGCGAAGACCGATCATGCCGGTATGATGCTCACTGGAGTCGTCGTGATTCAACGTTTCTCTGATCAGACGCAACTGATCCGGCGTCATACCCGCGCCATTATCTGCTACAGTGATCAGGACAGAATCGCTCTCTTGAGCAGCTGATATCCTTATCTCACCGCTGCCGGATTTTTTCTCAACTCCGTGAAAAACAGCATTCTCGACAATCGGCTGAAGAATCAGTTTAAGGCAATAATAGTGGACAATTTCGTGGTCAACCGTCACTGTGCATCTGAACTCATCACCAAAGCGAATCCGAATAACTGACAGATAGGAATTCACGAGATCGATTTCCTCCTGAATGGTGACTACACTACTGGGGCTAAAGCTGCTCATCTGATAAAACTGTCCCAATGCGCTGATCATATCCGCGACTTCCTCGTCCTGATTTATCAAAGCCTTCATTTGAATGGCGTTGAGTGCATTATAGAGAAAATGGGGATTTATTTGACTTTGCAAAAATTCGAGCTGAGCTTCCTTCTGCCTTAATCTGAAGGTGGTGACACGCTGCAGCAAACCCTTTAATCTGGCTGACATATCCCGGACACCCTGACTTAAGTGTCCGATTTCATCCTGTCCGTAGTCGGGAACCGTTTCGTCAAAATGTCCCCGCCCGACTCGTTCAACCACACTACTGAGTTGAACGATTGGTTCGGTGACCCGCTTAGAGAAATAGAAAGAGATCAAGATTGCCAGAATCACAACAGATAGTCCGAACAACAGGATGGCAAAACCAAGCGTCTGCGTCGTTCGGTACATGACACGTGTCGGTATCACCTGAATAATCGTCCAGCCGGTATAATCGGAAACAACATAATTTGCCAGAACAGACTCATTCTGTATGGTTGTAAAGAAGTTGCCGCTCTTTGACGAAATCGGTTGATCAATCAGTTGGGACAATGGCTGTGTCATCATCGTTCGATCGGGAGCATAGATCATGTTTCCTGTCTGATCCGTAATAATCAGGTAGCTTTCATCGTAGACATTTTCAACCCCGGCCAGTTCCTGGATGATTTCCATATCTGCGTCGATCAGGATGACGCCGACTCGGCGGCTGGTCTGAGGATCAATAACACTGCGTGCGACTGAGATCACGATCTGATTGGCACGCTTCATCTGATAAGGATAGTGCGCACCAATGATGGTCAGCGTACCGTTTTTTTGAGCGGCTGTCTGATACCATTGATCGTCTTTATAAGCATAGTCAATATCGACGCGAACATCTCTGCGGCTTTTGTAATAGACTGAACTGTCCGAGAAAACGTAGACACCGCTGATTGCATCCATCAACTCACTGGCCTTGAAGAGAAATTCGTCCATAATGACCTGCTTCCGGGGTGTTTTTTCTGCATCCGGGCGCAAGTCATCATTTAAAGTCTGAATAACACCATTATCCATAAAGGACATGATGGAAATCATGTCCATGTATTTGATGTTGTGGTCAATATTCTGTGAAACCTGGTGCAGATATTTGATTGAAGATTCAAGGAAATCCTGTTTAATGCGCCAGCTGGAGTATGGGTAAACGAATAATCCAAGAATCAGGCATGGAATGAGCGTCATGGAAATAAACAAAAACAAGACGCGGCGACGAAAACTTTTGGCAATCCATTTACGCATCTTTCAGTCTTTCTGCTTGCCGGTAAGCTTGCGGTGTCATGCCGACGACATCTTTAAACGCTGATAAAAATGTA
>JAAYBY010000018.1 GCA_012729935.1 Clostridiaceae bacterium
CGATCCGACAAGAAAAACCACTTTATTATGCGTTTGGTGATTCGATCACGCAGGGTTTCGTCGCAGGAAAACCATCATTCTGCTATGTCGCCCAGCTGGCAGGCCTGCTCGGTGTCACAGCCTTGAATCAGGGAGTTGGCAATATTACCCATGATCCAGACATTCTCACTGACTTCGAAAATCTGCCCAGGCCCGACTTGATCACTGTCGCCTACGGAACCAATGACTGGCACACGTGTCAAACTCAGCCGGTGGTGCGGAAAGCTATTCAAACATTCTACCGGCGCTTGAATAACCTGTTTAACGAGATACCAACCTATGTTATAACGCCGATCTGGCGGGACGACTGGCGGGAGACTAAAGAATGCGGCGCTTTTTTGGATGTTACACGGATCATTCGCGAAGAGGCAAGCGATTACCCGCAAATTCATTTGATAGATGGATTGTCGATATCATCACATTGCCCGGCGCATTACTCAGATGGCTGGCTTCATCCAAATATTGCGGGGTTTTCGTATATGGCCATGCGTTTATACCGTTTGATGAAAGACTGGCAGAAGGATCCGAAGAGTTAACCCGTACCGAACACGGTCAAACATCTGGTTGCCACAGGTGATTGTGATCGGTAAAATGAACTCATGTCTTTAAAGGATGCGTCCCTGTCGGGACATCACGAAAGGAGTCATTTATGCAAACAATTGAATTTGCCATTAAAATGGAAGCAGATGGAGCTCAGTATTATCGGGAACAGGCAAAAGCGTTTGCGGACCACCCGATTGCCCGCGCTTTCGAGATGCTCGCCGAGACTGAAATAAAACATCAGCGGCTGCTGGAGCGTTATCAACAGCGTCAGTCTGTTGATCAAATGCAGGATTTATCGAAAGAGAACAATGTGTTCAGCCAGCTGACAGCGTTTAAAAACGATATAGCCTCTATTCCCAGACAACTGGACGTCTATCGCAAAGCGCTTGAACTGGAAAAACAAAGCATTCAGCTTTATACATCTCTGCTCGACGTAACGTCAGACCAGTCAGGACAGAAACTACTCCGATTTCTCATCGATGAGGAAAAGAAGCACTACTCACTATTTGATGAACTGGTGACATTGGTTCAACGACCGGAAGAATGGGTAGAAGACGCCGAATTCGGCCAACGGGAAGACTACTGATCATAAAAGCACGCTCTGAGTTGAGCACAACATTGGCAGACGAGGAAACATGAACGAACGAATTATTTTATCGGTACCTGTTAAGAGAGATGAGAAGCAGCTGCTCCGGATGCTGCGTATGAAGGCTGACCGCGAGGATGAAAACTACCAGTGTGTGGCTAATCTGCTTGACGAGGCAGAAAGGGTTGTCCAGCCTAAATATGCCTTTTCTGTTGCTTCAGTTGACAAAATGGATGATCAATCGGTCGTTATTGACGGATACCGAATTGAATCTGCTTTGGTACGAAAAAATCTGGATCAAACGCATCGGGTTGTGCTCTACATTGCGACTTGTGGGCAGGAAATCGAATCCTGGTCAACTCAGATTTCTGACCCGGTCGAACGATTCTGGGCTGATGAAATAAAGAAACATTTTTTATCGCAGTGTGCCTTGATCATGAGAAATCACATCAAGGATACATACTTTCAGAAAACTGACTTGTCACATATGAGTCCGGGTTCTTTGCCTGAATGGCCTTTAACACAGCAGAAAATACTGTTTTCGCTGATGCGGTCAGCGGCAGATCAAATAGGTGTCACATTGACAGAATCCTGCCTGATGCTTCCCTCTAAATCGATATCCGGTTTTTATTTTTCAAGCGCAGTTCATTTTGAAAATTGCAAACTTTGTCCGATGCCAAACTGCCCTTCGCGCAGAGCTGTCTACACCGCTGACGACCTGCATTAAAACGGAATTCGCTAAAATGAGAAAGAAAGCGGCTCATGATAGACCATCACGAGCCGCATCTTTGTTTCATCCTGTATGCTTAAATAGATAATTAGTTAAAATTATACTCTGTAACAATTTTGGCACGACCGGTTGTCTGGTCAAGGAAGTACTCGTAGCAGCAAATGCCGAGGAAGGATCCGGAAATATTGAAGACCTGATCATAACCCTGGCCGATTAAAGCCCGGACAGCATTATAGCTGCGCTGTGAAGAACGACAGTGCAGGTAAACAGGCCTGTCCTTGGGGATTTCATCCAGGCGGTCACGAAGTTCGCTTAAGGGAATGTTAATCGCCGTGATCAGGTGGCCAGCCGCAAATTCATCTTTCTCACGCACATCGACGATGAACGCATTTTGTTCAACCAGCTCGCGAACACAGGTGACGGGTACTTGCTTAAAGCGTCCGTACAGCAGGTTCAATCCGACCAGACCAGCGTGATTGACAACATCTTTTGCGGTGCCATACCAAGGAGAATAACACAGCTCGAGCTCTTTCAAATCCTCAAGTGTTCCGCCACGGGTGATCATTGCGGCAATGACATCAATTCGTTTGTCAACGTTGCCTTTACCGATCGCCTGGGCACCAAGGATTCGACCGGTCGGATATTCGTAAATCAGCTTAAAATGCATGGGATTCGCATCTGGCATCAAACCAACTTTATCACCAGGAATAACATAAACGAAATCATAATTGATACCGGAAGCCTTCGCTGCTTTCTCGTTGAGTCCAGTCGCTGCAGCGTTCAGTTCAAAAATTTTGACGACAGAAGACCCAATTACGCCGTTGTTATTATGTGGGATACCATAGATATGATCTGCTGCAGCACGAGCCTGGCGTTGAGCTGGACCTGCCATTGCCAGACGGGTCTTTTTGCTGCTGATTCTGTGATAGACCTCTATTGCATCGCCGACTGCATAAATATGTTCATCATTGGTTTTATAATTATGGTCAACTTTAATACCGCCAGTCTCACCGATCTCAAGGCCAGCTGCTTTTGCCAGACGCGTCTCCGGGAAAACACCAATAGACATGATAACCGCCTGAGCGTTGATGGTCCGGCCGGATTTCAACACGACGGCATCATCAGTTACCTTTTGGACGCTGTCGCCAAGAATCAAATTTACACCCTGATCGTGCATCTCCTTGTGTAAGGTCTGAGCCATGTCAAAATCGAACGGGTTCATGATCTGATCCAGAGCCTCAACCAGCGTCACATTCTGATCAGCCATTTTCAAGTTTTCTGCGACCTCGACACCAATGAAACCACCACCGACGACGACGACATCTTTGACCTGATTATCCGCCAGAAAATTTGTTATTTTGTTGATATCTACAACGTTGCGGACAGCAAACACATGTTTTTTGTCAACACCTTCGATGCTCGACGGCATGATTGGATTAGCACCGGGTGACAAAACGAGAACGTCATACGCCTCTTCGTATTCCTGGCCGGTCTGCAGGTTTTTGACGACAATTTTTTTATCGTTTCGCTTGATCTCAGTCACTTCATTAAGGACACGTGCCTCAATGTTGTACTGATTCTTAAACTGCTGAGGGTGCATTAAGACGAGGTCGCTGCATTTTTCAACAATCCCGCAAAGATGAAAGGGAAGTGCGCAATTTGAAAAAGACACATCCGGCCCTTTTTCAAACATAACGATTTCTGCGGATTCATCTAATCGTCTAGCTCTGGCGGCGACTGAGGCTCCGCCTGCAACCCCACCAACAATCAAAATTCTTTTGCCCATTCATTTACCTCCTGAAACTGAAAATCATAGTTGTGTCGTGCACTACGGTAAAATCGGCAGACATCGCTGAAGAAAAGATTTAACTGCATAGCCCGATGACAAAGGTTTTGCCGCCTGACACACCTTCTTGATTATAATACAAATAATGATTTTTGTTAACAAATGCTCATTATAATTTTTGTTATGGAAAGATGCAGAATTTCGGAGTCAGGGAAGTTTGCCATCGAAAAAGTTTATGGGCAGACCAAAGAGAACCCCTGTATCTGGATGAGCCAGCCCTCCTACGACTGAATCAATTGTTTTTCTCGCTTCATCAACCAGGCTGTCTTGGACAGCAATAAACACGGTCCGGCTGCTATCTTTCTTCTCATCGATCACCATGCGAAGAGAACCGAAAATGGGAAGATCGAGATCATCCAGGGCTCTAGCCATCCCTGTACTCTCGACAATTGTTGCTCCCCGAATACCAACATTTAAGAGTTCCTTCAGGATATCATCCATTTTTTCTGTTTTGTTCAAAACCAGAACCAGCAATTGCATGAATCATGCCCTCCATCGTTTATCTTGATTCTATTGTATCAAAGGAATCATCAATTAACCTTAAATTGATTTGCTTTCACTGATTTTTCCGGTTGTTTTATTTCACCTGCCCTGGTGAGAGCCATTTTTGTCAGGACCGGACCGGTTAATTCATAGATGAGTGTTGCGCACAAAATGATTGTTCGGATCTGTGAGCCATATTCTGGTGTGATTCTTAAGGCAAGCGTAGATAGTCCGATTGCGACCCCGGCTTGTGGTACCAATGTGAGTCCAAGATACTTTCGGGTCACCAGTGGTGCTTTAGCCAGACAGGCACCGGCAAGGCTTCCCGAATATTTGCCGATCACACGGCCGACAACGTAAATGAGGCCGATCAGACCAATTTCCCTGATGATTGATAAATCAAGCTCAGCTCCGGATAATACAAAGAACAGCATAAATATGGGTGGTGTAATTGAGTCAGCGATTCTAAATGTTTTCATGGATTGGCTGCTCAGATTGACATAAACTGAGCCCAATGCCATACCTGCCAGCAACGTTGATACACCCAGTAAAGCGGAAAAACCGATCGCTGCAAAAACAAATGCAAAAACAAAAACCAGACGTTCTGAATCGTGTTTTACCTGTTTCATTAAAAGAGAAAGGAGCAGTCCGAGCAGTCCGCCCAATAATAAAGCACCCCCGATTTCGAAAAGGGGTTTGAACACCATCGCAGCAAAAGACAGCTGAGACTGTCCGACAAGAACCTGAGCAACAGCTGCCGCTATTGCGAACGCTATTAATGCGACTGCGTCATCCATGGCAACAACAGGCAGCAGCATACGGGTAACAGGACCATCAGCCTTATATTGCCTGACGACCATCAGTGTTGCTGCGGGAGCCGTTGCCGCACCGATGGCACTTAACAGGATTGTCAAAACGAGCGGGGTTTTGAACAGTGAAAGGATTGTAAAAATGACCGCGACGGCTCCAAATGATTCCAGCAGGGCGATTAAAATGGGTCCTTTGCCAAGTTCGCGTAAATAATCGATTTTAAATTCACTGCCGATTGAAAAAGCGATAAATCCGAGTGCCACATCAGAAATAATAGAGAAACCATGCAGGGATTCCATGGGGATGACACGGAAGAGACTCAGAAGTAAGCCTGCTACAAGATAACCAGTAACAGCAGGCAAGTGAATTCGGCCGACTGCTTTAGCCATAAAAAAGCCCAGAATGAGGGCGAGTGACAAGTAAAGAAGCTGTTCAGACACTGTACCAATTCCTCCCGTGAATTTTATAAGCCATACCTTTAAGTATATGTCACTCTGCGGGAAGTATCTATTGACGCGTGTATCGAAAAGCCCTGCATAAAATGAAATATTTTGTGCAATAAGAAAACCGCCGTTAGGCGGTTTTCAGGATTACATGATGGAATTTCGCTGATCGGATCAGCCTCTTCTATCTCTGTAACAATCTCTACAATAGACCGGCTTATCGCCAGAAGGTCTGAAAGGTACCATTGTTTCCTTGCCGCATTCTGAGCATGTAGCCGGGAACATTTCGCGGTCTCTGTCTCTGTGAAATCCACCCTGTCTGGCTTGCTTGCGAGCCGAACGACATTCTGGACATCTCTGAGGTTCGTTGTCAAATCCTTTTTCGCGATAGAAATCCTGTTCGCTTTCTGTAAAGACAAATGTTGCTCCACAATCTTTGCATACGATGTTTTTGTCTGGCATGTTTGAGTCCTCTCTCGTTTTTACCCAGATGCAGTTCGCTGACTGCTGATCTGGTCCGTGTGTTCCGTTGTTTTCTGATGATCAGGAAATGTTTGTTAAAAACAAGACAACCCTTTTCATATTCCGTGGTTCATTTCGGATTGTACCACGAATGCATGACAAATGATAGTCTTTTATGAAAATTTGAATGGTTTATCCGATGCTTATCGTCATTAATCATGATGACTGACCAGCCGGATTGTCAATAACATCCATATTGATGTGCTGCCTGATACATGGCAATAATGTTTTCAACGGGTGTATTATTCTGAATCTGATGCGTAGGTGCGAAATGATATCCTCTGCATGTCATCATTGTTTGCAGTGTCTCCCGACAGACTGTCATGACCTCTTCGGGCGTTCCGTATGTTAACGGACCGGCTGTTGAAATGCATCCTCTAAATCCAAGCCGACCACCATAATGCTTCACAAGGTAGGCTGGACTCATATTCGCAGCTTCCGGCTGCAGTGTGTCGACGGCTGAAATGCCAATCTCAATTAATTCATCAAACGCCCAGCTTGATGATCCGCAGGAGTGAAGAAGAACAGGAATACCATATTCTGCTGCAAGATCGCAGAAACGCTTGTGAATCGGTTTAAAAATTTTCCTGTACAGATCCATACTGATCATTGGCGCAATTTGTGTTCCAAGATCTTCTCCGAGCCAGAGAAAATCAAACAAATCCTTACAGCGTGCCATCAGCCGTTCAAGGTATTCCAGCTGAAAGTTAACACGTCTGTTAATAAATCGCAGTGCGGGTTCGGTCTCAAGTGCCAGATGGCACAATAAATCCTCCATACCCATGATTCGCCCATTTGAATTGATGATATCCGGAAATCCGAGACCACCCACTGCCAACCCATACTGTTGGTCATACGATAAGGCCATTCGTCTGGCTTCTTCATAATCAAAATGGTCGGGATCAGGGACCGGGAAGGTATCAAACTGGTCATCTGTTGCATTGGCCAATGGGAAATCACAGAAATCCCAGTATCCTCCGCCCTCATGTTCAATCCAGCGCATGATGCAGCCTTCCAGCTGCCTGACACGGCGACCGGGAGGTGCTTCGAAAAGATCCGGACCCACATACGGAGCTGTGATCAGCCGATAATCGACACCAAGTGCCTGATAAACAGGCTCCATGTTGTTGTCAGAAACACCCAGTGCTTTTGATAAGCGGGCATGGACTCCTGTATTGGCTTCATATCCGATGGTTACGCGATCTGTCTTCTCGTGTGCGAAAGTTTTCCGGACCCGTTCCTTAGAGGACATTGTTTCTTTAGCTTTTTCAATACGCATCAAACCAACCTTCCTTTCGGATCGACTGCTGTTAACCTCAGCAATGATTTTATTTAAAGGTTGACTAAAAGATCAAGAAATGTCAAGCATTTTGCGGTGTTGCTCAAACCATCCAATCGGGTCAGCAACGAATAAGCCCGATCAACTCTGTGATCGGGCTTGTCCGCGTTAGATCCGTTTTATGAATACTGCTTTTTATGACAACCAGGCATCAATTTTTGACTGATTTTCATCGATCCAGGCTTTTGCAGCTTCATCGTTGTCATCATATTCCTGCATCATGCCGATCAGCTCACCCAATTCAGCTGATGAGAGGAAGTAATTCTCGAGAAATGATGCGATCTCTGGATATTCATCTGGGAATCCGGCGCGTGTCACAGCGTTGATGGTTTCCGCGCTGCCAAACGATCCTTCGGGATCATCAAGGAACTTCAAATCAAACTCCGCAAATTTCCAATGCGGCGTCCAGCCGGTCACCACGACCCATTCTTCTGCTTCATAAGCTGTTTTCAATTCAGCTGTCATCGCTGAATCAGAGCTTGTCAGAAGATCCATCTCAGTCATGCCGTAGCTATCAATCGCTTCAGCTGCGGCTCCCATGATGCCGGCGCCAGCGTCAATACCGACAATTCGGCCGTCAAACCGGCTGGCATGCTCATTGATCTCCTCAATCGAATCAATTGTCACATATGAGGGTACGACCAGGCCGATTTTGGCGTCTTCGTAGATTGGCCCAAGATCAACAATGTTATCCTTGACGGCTGCATAATAGTCTGCGTGCGTGTAGGGCAGCCAGGCTGTGACCTGAAAATCAATGTCGCCTGTCTCGACTGCCTGCCACATCAGTCC
>JAAYBY010000172.1 GCA_012729935.1 Clostridiaceae bacterium
GCATGTTCTCCAGCAAATTGTGGGTCCGGATATACGGGTAGACCTCGCCGATACCGCTGATAAACAGTACATCCGGCGGCTGTTGCTCGATCCTTGCTGCAATGGCCGGGATGAGATTGCTCTTGCAGTCGAGCACCCCGTCGAGTGTCTCGAGCAGTTCTGCCTTAGACATGTCCGGTTCCATCTCCAGAATTTGTTCCCAAAGCCCACGTTCCTTGAGCCGTTCAACAGCAAGATCATACAGGTTGATGTGAAGGATGTTCAGTCCTTCTTCGTTTGCCTTTTCCCGCAACTGCTTCTGCAACCGCTGCATGGCCAGTTCCTCATCCGGTTTATAGGGACAGATAAAGAATGGCACTTCATTGCCAATGCCTTGCAGCTTCAAAAACCGGTCGCTCGTAATGACAGCCAGCAGATGCTGGTAACGCTCATGTATGGGTCCGGATCCAATTTTCATGCACCAGGTGCCTCCTATACCTCAAGACCAGGGAAGTATCGCCGCTCAAGACTGCTCAGTTCGTCAAAGAACAGCCTGTTTCCTGGCAACAAGATGATGGGCAGCAGTTTACCGCTGTTGTCCACAAGTCCGGCTTGCTCAGCCATCCTGAAAATAAAACTCGCGACTGTTTTCTTTGTCGATTCAGACAGTGTTTGCAGGCGCGGATAAAACGCTGCCTTTTGGTCAAAAAAGGCCTGGTAATCAGGCCGCGTGACTGTTTTTTCCGGAGTCTGAAGCGCCGAGCCCATCACTTCTACGGTGAAGTCCGCAATAAACTGATAGCGCCTGCAAAGGGCCAGCCAGACAACGTAACACTGATCTTTTTCCTGGGCTTGGATTAGATACTGCAGCTGATCGTCGCTGAGCAGGCGCACCCGCGATATGATTTCGCTCGCAAGCGTGCTGGTTGACTTCATCGTTTTCCCCTGAAGAAGATTGCTCTGCTTGACTTGTTCGCGAACCTTCTGCCAGCTGCCCAAAGCGAGATAATGCTCTGTAAGCAATAGGGTCTCCGTGAGCATCAGTGTCCCGGTTGTAAATGACAGGCTATACGGGTTATGCGCCATGTTCTGCTTCCTTCATACGTGTATACCGTTCAGAGTGTACCTCTGCGTCAAATCACAAAATAGTCTGGTACGCCCGTTCGCAATTTGTGTCAATACATAAATCGTTATCCATGTTCTTTCCCGTCTGCCATCGAAACGATCGATGCAGGCATGTGCATGCAAGGCAAATTCATCGGATTCATAAATCCCTTATGTTTCACATGGTCTTATTATAACCATTATTTCGTACAATGGTATAGGGCAATACAGTCAAGCGACTCATTGTCCGATTTATCGAATCGCTATTGTGATACAATGAACCCATATGGCACATACGTTTGCTTATGAGGTGATGGATATGCCCAAATACCCATATCAGAAGATGCGTTTACTGTATGTCATGCAACACCTTAAGGAACATACCGACGAAGCACATGCCGCCACCTTGAACGACATGGTTGAGGCGTTGCAGCGGCAGGGCATTTCGTGCGATCGGAAATCGCTCTATGCCGATATGGAAGCGCTGAGATGCTCCGGCATGGACATTGTCCTGACCAAGGGCAACCGGTTTGCCTATTTCTGGGCCAATCGGCCATTCGAACTGGCCGAAACCAAGATTCTGATCGATGCAGTCCAGTCGGCCCGATTTCTCACAGCTAAAAAAAGCCATCAGCTGATCGGCAAACTTGAGGCACTGGCAAGTTCACACGAGGCAAGCAGCCTGCACAAACAGGTCTTCATCGATGGCCGCATCAAGGCCCAAAACGAAAGCGTGTTCTATGCTGTTGACAGCTTGCATACAGCCATCGCACAGAATAAACAAGTTTCATTCAAGTACTTCGAATACACGCTGACCAAAACCATGCGCACGCGCCGCAACGGGCATGTTTATCGGGTCAGCCCCTACATGCTGCACTGGGACGGGAACAAGTACTACTTGATTGCACATTACCCGGAACACGGACTCACCCATTTCCGGGTTGACAAGATTACGGAAATCGAACCGTTAGAGGATCCAAGACATCCGTCAAACGAGTCGTTGGATCTGGTCAGCTACGTGCAGC
>JAAYBY010000173.1 GCA_012729935.1 Clostridiaceae bacterium
CTTCAGTGCCCGTTCGAGTGCGTCAAGCGACACGATGCCTTCTTTTGTCAGCGGCAGCCGTTCAACCTGACTGCCTTGCCGTTCCATCCAGGCAGCAGCTTCCCATGTCGCGTCGTGTTCGCCTTCACTGATGATGATTCGTCTGCGTGATGGAGATCGATGCCACAAGACGCCTTTAACAGCCATATTGATGGATTCACTGCCACACGATGTCAAAATCAGTTCATCAGTCCGGCAGCCAAGGCTGACGGCTATCTGCTTGCGTGCTTGCGTCAGGGTGCGTTCAGCGATTCGTCCTGCCTCGTGCTGGGAAGCCGGATTGCCATATACATCTTTCAGACAGTCTGTAAGCACTTGAACGGACTCCGGATTAGGCGGAGTCGTTGCTGTATGATCAAGATAAATAGACAAAAACGGGTCAGCTCCTTCCGCTGCCGATGTTGAGTGAAACCAGATCAGCCCGCATAACAGTCGTGTTGATTTCGCAAACATGGCCGCTTCTGGCTGTCATTATACCGGTCAGCACAAGAACAGGAGCATTACGGGATATATCAAGCGCCTTTGATTCATCGATGCGCGCTTGCCTGACAAGGATCCTGCCAGTTGTTTTCTGTGGCAGATACGCATATTTATTGGCCAGAATATCAATCAGGCGTTTGCCCTGACGCAAGTCCGGCCCCAGATCCGGAAACATTGTAACAGGTATCAAAGACTGGCAGGTTGCGTAACAGGCTCCTGATTCTTCCTGCTGCCACGTGATGCCCCAGTATCCAGGATGGTGTCCTGTCTCAGTTAAAGCAAACAAACGGTCTATCGTCTGTTCTGACGGGATCGTCTCAACGGTCGGATTTGAGAACTCAGCCAGTGACTTTGCAGACAACAGAGAAAACCGCTGAGCCGTTACATTGTCGATTTCGATTCGTTCCGGATCATCTGCCACATAGGTTCCTTTGCCTTTGACAATGACCAGAATGCCTTCGCTGACCAGCTCTGCCACCGCCTGTCGAACCGTCGGACGGCTCAAACTAAGCTCCTGGCACAGCTCCATTTCCGAAGGTATCCGTTGACCGGGCTCATAGTCTTGCTGGCTGATTCGATCAATAATCAACTCTTTCAGCTGTGCATACAATGGCTGTGTGCTATGTCTGTCAATCTTCATTTTCTGGACCACCTTCCCTGATTTTATCCACATAAATGCGTGGCATTGCCGTCATTACATCATATCATGAAGGATCCTCTGTGATAAGAGCAGATAAGAGATTCAGGTGACAGATGTGTGTTCCACATCAAACCCGTAAATCTTCATCAGGGACAACAGATTCAGGATTTCCGGCCAACAGCGGATGCACGTGCTGGTTGAGGAATGACCGAACCTGCTCAGCGGACCGGCCGACGAAAAGACCCGGTTTTAGTAAATGACTCAAATCCTGCCTGTTCAAGGCAAATGCAGGATCTGCCGCGATACGGTCAAGCAAATCGTTCGCTCTTCCCTCTTCTTTGATAACCCGGGCAGCATCCATACTGTGCAAACGGATTCTTTCATGAAGGACTTGACGGTCTCCGCCTTTTTTCACCGCAGCCATCAGGATATTTTCAGTCGCCATAAACGGCAGTTCGCGAGCCAGATTCTGTTCAATCACCTTAGGATAGACGACCAGTCCATCTGTGATGTTGCGATAAAGTATTAAAAGTGCATCCGCTGCCAGAAACGCCTCGGGAATGGAGAGCCGCTTGTTGGCAGAGTCATCCAATGTTCGTTCAAACCACTGTTCTGAGGCCGTTAAAGCCGGATTAAGGCTGTTGACGATAAGGTGGCGGGATAGAGCCGCGATTCGTTCGCTGCGCATGGGATTCCGCTTGTAGGCCATCGCCGATGAACCAATCTGATCCTTTTCAAAAGGTTCTTCAATTTCCTTCATGTGCTGCAGCAGACGAATATCGTTGCTGAATTTGTGCGCACTTTGCGCGATGCCGGACAGGACCGAAAGAACTCTGCTGTCTGTCTTGCGCGGATAGGTTTGTCCGGATACGGGAAATACACTGGCAAAGCCCATACGTGCAGCCACACGACGGTCAAGTTCCTGAACCTTCTTGTCGTCCTGCAGCAACTCCATAAAACTGGCTTGTGTGCCGGTTGTGCCTTTACTGCCCAGCAGGTGGATGCTGCTGAGAACGTGGTCAAGGTCGTCGAGGTCGATCATCAGGTCCTGCAGCCAGAGTGAAGCCCGCTTGCCGACCGTAACCGGTTGCGCCGGTTGAAAATGGGTCAATCCCAGCGTCGGCAGATCGCATGTTTTCTCCGCAAACGATGCGAGGCTTCGGATGACGGATAAGAGTCTGGAGCGTATGAGCTTGAGACCATCCACCATCAGGATCAGATCTGTGTTGTCACCGACATAACAGGATGTTGCGCCCAAATGAATGATACCCCGGGCGGTCGGACACTGTTCGCCATAGGCATGTACATGTGCCATGACATCGTGGCGCACCTGTGCTTCATATCTGGCAGCTGTCTCATAATTAATTTCATCAGCATGCGCAATCATTTCGTCAATCTGTCCTTGGGTAATCGGCAGCCCCAGTTCTTTTTCCGTTTCAGCCAGCGCAATCCATAATTGACGCCAGGTTCGAAATTTCCGATCTGGTGAAAACAGCTGCTGCATATCCCGGCTGGCATATCGGCTGCACAGAGGATTTACGTAAGTATCAGTCATGAAGGAAGCCCCCTTAATCGATTTACAGATTGTTTTGACGATCAGCCATGATTTTTCTGGCTGCTGCCAGGCGAATGCACACAGTCAGCACCTCAGTAGCGGCCGTAATTTCCGGCAGTGTTGGAAAAGATGGTGCGAGACGCAGATTGCTGTCATCCGGATCCTTCCGATACGGCCAGGTACTTCCGGCAGGCGTCAGTTCAATACCGCACGATTTGGCAAGCGACACAGTTTCGCTGGCTGTCCCCGGCAAAAGATCAAGGCTGAAAAAATAGCCGCCCTTTGGCTTTTGCCATGAACAAATCGCCAAATCTGACAACTCCCGGGATAAAATTTCGTCAACTTTCTCAAATTTCGGACGAAGAATATCTGCATGCTGGCGCATCAACGCTTCAACGGTCTCTTTGCTTTTTAGAAAACGAGCATGTCTGAGCTGATTCATCTTGTCTGGACCAATCATCTGAGCCGCCAGCACATGCCGGATAAATACCAGGTTTTCATCGCTGGATACCAGGCAGGCAACACCAGAGCCGGCCCAGGTTATTTTAGACGTGGAAGCAAATTCAAAAACCCGGTTTGGATGACCGTTTAGTTCGCAGAGTGACACAATGTCCGGAATATCGGACGGATCATCCGGATACAGATGGTGGACAACATAGGCATGATCCCAGAACAGCCTAAAATCAGGAGCTGCCGTTTTCATCGCACTGAGACGATGGCATGTCTCATCTGAGTAAGTGATACCCTGTGGGTTGCTGTATTGTGGCACAGCCCAAAGACCTTTGATCTGAGGATCAGATGACACCAGCGCTTCAACCCGATCCATATCAGGGCCATGTTCTGTCATCATCACCGGAATCATTTCAATACCAAGCGACTCCGTCGCATAAAAATGACGGTCATATCCCGGAACCGGACATAGGAACTTGATTTTTTTCTCGTGAATCCATGGCCTTTCACCATCCGGCAGTGTATTGAGCAGGCAGCGCACCAGCATATCGTACATGATCGTCAGACTTGACGGGCCGAGCACAAGAACCTTGTCAGGTTTTGTTTTCAACAGATCAGCAAACAGCCGACGGATCTCCATCAAACCTTCCAGACCGCCGTAGTTCCGGCAGTCTGTACCATCTTCCGAACGAAAATCATCTGAATCCAGACAATTGGCCAGCTTCGATGATAACGACAGCTGATCTGGATTTGGTTTTCCTCGTGTCATATTCAGTTTCAGATGCTGTCCCTGAATGTCCTTAACTCGCTTTTCAAGCAGTCGAACCTCATTTTGCAGATCATGATCTGATTGTGATTTATAGGCTGTCATAGGATTGCCTCCTTACCCGTCAAGGGGTGTTGGTGTATACAGACGATGCTATTATAAAAGTTTATCAGCTTCGAGACAACTGATAACCAGTCAGAATGGTACCCACTCAAGTCCTGTCATCTTCCCTGCCTGATTGATTGAAACAAGCGAGGCAGCAAAACAGACCGGATCGTTTATGAATCCATACCGACGGCAGAAAACGGCGGCCGTGCGCCGGATCCGCATGATTTTTCTCTGCGTGATTGCCTGTTCAGCCCCTCCGTAGTTGCTGTTCTTCCGTCTTGCTTTCACTTCGATGATCAGCAATGTCTGATCGCGGATCATAACAAGGTCTATTTCACCGATATCAGGAACGGAAAAATTGCTTGTAACAAGTGAGAATCCTTTACTTTGCAGGATCCGGGCAGTCATCTGTTCTGCCAGTCGACCTGTTTCCTGTGGCCGTACGGAATTCGACATCAATCCTCCGATAAAGAGCGGGCATGATCTTCAAGTGTCCTGAGAAAAGACAAGCGGTGAATGGGACAGGGTCCTTCACGCAGCAGCTGCTGGTAATGAAAACGCGTACCATACCCCTTGTGTCTGGCAAATCCATAAGCTGGATAGAGAGAATCATACGCTTCCATCAGTGTGTCCCGTGTTACTTTTGCCAGAATAGATGCAGCGGCAATCGATGCAGAACGCGCATCACCATGAACAATTGACTGGGATGGAACCGGAAGATTTTCTAAACTGACAGCGTCAATCAAAACAAAATCCGGTTTAACAGACAAACCATTTATTGCCTGCCTCATCGCGGTTTTTGTAGCCTGAAGAATATTGATCTGGTCGATGATATCAGGTTCAATCAATGACACATAAAAACTGACAGCCCGGCGGGTTATTTGTTCATAAAGCGCTTTTCGTTTGGCGGGCGTCAGTTTTTTTGAGTCGTCGAGGCCTTTGATCGGATTGTCAGGGTCGAGTATGCAGGCTGCAGCGGCAACCGGTCCGGCGAGAGGGCCGCGTCCTGCTTCATCAACACCGGCGATCAGACGGTACCCTGCCTGACCGGCTGACTGCTCAAACAATAGCATTGACGCATCATGATCCTGTACGGGTCTTTTTTCTTTCATCGGTTTTTCTCAGATTTTATTTGGAGGACCGGCGATTCGAGACTGATCCGCCCGATCTGGCCGCCTCTGAATTCGTCGATCAGAACGGATGAAAAGCGGTTCAAATCAACTGTTCCGCCTGCTTTCAAGCAACCTCTGTTCCTGGCCGCCTGTTCAAAAGAAATGATCGGGTCTTCATCGATGGTATCTATCTGATATCTGGCCAGCGTCGCATCCGGATACTGTTCCAGCAGTTGTTTCCAGAGTGAAAAAGCAATTTCTTCTGTCGCAAGTAAATCATCGCGGATTGCACCTGTAGTCGCCAGATGCCACTGATCAACATCCGATTCGATTTTTGGCCATAACACACCGGGTGAATCAAGCAGTTCAAACTGCCCCCCCGTACGAGTCCAGCTTAGCTGGCGGGTCAATCCTGGCTTATCTGCCGTCTTGGCCGCTTTCCGTTTGCTGAATGCATTAATCAGCGTTGATTTGCCCGTGTTCGGAATACCTGCCACCAGTAGTCGTATCGGTCTGAAACGTCTGCCGCGCGCAGCAGCCTGATCAATCTTTTCTCTGGTTAGTGAAAGAGCCAATTGATTGAGCTGGTTAAGACCCGTACGGCGGATGCTGTCACAGGCGATCGCATGCACGTGCTTTTCTTTGTAATATTCAAGCCACGCCTTTGTAACAGCCGGATCTGACAGATCTGCTTTGTTGAGGACTAAGATAAGCGGTTTTTGAGGGGCAAGACGTTTGAGTTCAGGATTTCGACTGGATCTGGGAATTCGGGCATCACATGTTTCGATGATCAAGTCGACCTGACCCAGAATCGTTTTCATCTCGCGCAGTGCTTTGGCCATGTGTCCGGGAAACCAGTTGACAGACATAGAATACTCCTATCGTGCAACCAGAAAAGGGACCTTGCGGGTCCCTTGGTGTTTATCTGGATTTATTGACAAGTTTCTCCCGCACTTTTGCGGCTTTACCGACCCGTTTGCGCAGATAATAAAGTTTAGCTCTGCGGACGCGTCCTTTTCGGACAATTTCGATTGCATTGATCTTGGGTGAATGAATCGGCAGAATACGTTCGACACCGACACCGTATGACAGTCTTCTGACCGTCAGGGTCTCGGATAAGCCTCCGCCTTTTCTCGCGATGACCGTTCCTTCAAATATCTGGATTCGCTCGCGATTACCCTCCTTGATTTTGAGATGGACTTTGACATAATCGCCAATATCCACTTCAGGATAGGCATTCTTCAGTTGTTCTTGTTCTACAGCCTCAATCAAGTTCATATTGCGTTCCTCCCTTCATCCTGGACGTTCATGCACGCAACGGGCAGCGGACCATCCGTAATCAGCCGCTTGATTATAGCAGAACACCTCAGGTGACGCAAGCCTCTCAGCCTGCTTTGTCTGATTTTGTCGTTTCACTGGCCTGACCGTCTTCTGACTGATTGCGCCAGTTGTTGAGAACGGTTTGCCATGTTTGTTCATCCAGAGATCTTTTTCGTATGAGATCCGGTCGGTTAATGAGTGTTTGTCGAACCGATTCGGCGAACTTCCAGCTTTCGATTTTCGCCTGATGTCCTGACATCATTACATCAGGAACTCTTCTACCCCGCCATTCTGCAGGACGTGTATACTGAGGGTGTTCCAGCAGATGATCCATATGCGATTCGTTCGTATACGCTGTCTCATCCGGTAAAACGCCTGGTACAAGTCTGAGAACGGCATCGGCAATCACGCAGGCAGCCAGTTCGCCTCCCGTTATGACATAGTCACCGATTGACAGTTCCACATCTGCAATCAGATCGATGACCCGTTGATCAACGCCTTCATAATGTCCACAAATCAGAACCAGATGATCGACTGATTTTACCAGTTCACAAGCTTTTTCCTGATGGAAAACCTGACCGCGCGGTGAACAGTAGACAGTTAGCCGGCCCGGCAGATGATCCGGATTCAGCTCTGATGGGTTTGTTCCCGTCACAGAACACCAAGCCTGATAGATCGGCTCGGCCATCATAAGCATACCCGTACCGCCACCATAACAGGCATCATCTACTTTTCCGTACTGGTTGACCGCAAAATCTCTGATCTGGACAATTTCGAGCTCAAAAAGTCCGGCTGTTCGGGCACGTCCGATTACACTGCTGTTCAGCACCGATTCAATCAGTTCTGGAAATAATGTTAAAATGGATAACTTCATGGCCGCCCTCAAGTCCTGTAAACGTCAAACAGTCCGTCTGGCAACAAGACACGAATCTGCCTGGCGGGAATATCAACACATTGCAGGATACTTTTCAACGCCGGGAAAAGAAGATCTGACTCTCCTTCTTTCCTGACGACATATACATCCTGAGCCGGCCCCTGAATAACATCAGCGACCGTTCCCAGAAAACCATGATGAGCATCATCAACACGACATCCGATCAAATCACAGATAAACCAGCGATCCGGCGGGAGTTGGATTGCCTGATTGCGTTCAACCGCAAGAAAATGTCCGCGCAGCGCTTCGGCTTCTGTCCGGCTCTGGATGGTTTCAAGCTTAAGCAGAATCCGATTTTTAGGCTGCATCCGCACGTTGGACAGATCGACACGATTGATTATGTCCATTTTTTGATTAACCAGAAGACACGATTTGAGTTCGTTGAATCGCTCAGGATCATCAGACAATGAAAGCACATAAACAGATCCGTCGAGGCCATGTGCTGATTGGATGCGGCCGATCAGCAGAATGTCTTTCTGATCAGTTTTCATATTCAGCCAACAATGTCAACGATGACGCGTTTGCCCTGCAATGTGGCTCTTGCTTTCATAACGGCACGAATTGCCTGAGCGCGCCTTCCTTGTTTGCCAATCACTTTTCCCATGTCAGACGGATCAACACTCAACTCAAGAACAATGGTTCTTCCCTTGTTGATTGGGGTGATGGCAATAGCGTCCGGATTGTTGACCAGCGGTTTGACGATGGTATGCAGCAGATCCGTCATGCCGTAGTCTTCGCGGCTCATTCGATAACGCCTGCTTTCTTGAGCAGTGCACGCACGGTGTCTGTCGGCTGTGCACCGTTTTTCAGCCATTTCTGAGCGGCTTCAACATCGATCTTGTACTCGCTGGGATTTCTCTGCGGGTTATAGGTTCCAATTTCCTCGATGAAGCGTCCATCTCTGGGATAGCGCGCATCGGCTACAACCACACGATAGCTTGGTGCCTTCTTTGCACCCATTCTTTTTAATCTGATTTTAACTGCCATATTCGTTCCTCCATCTATTTATCTATTCATTCAAGACGTATATGTCCTGTCATGATTTTTTAAAACGGGAAACCGCCCGGACCAAAACCGGGGATCCCGCCTCTGCCCTTCTTTTTTCCTTTTTTATTAAACTGTTTCATCAAACGACTGGTGTCTTCAAATTGTCGGACAAGTCGGTTGACCGCCTGGACATCCGTTCCGGATCCTGCAGCAATCCGCTTGCGGCGGCTTGCGTTAAGCAGTGAGGGATTTAATCGCTCGCGTTTGGTCATTGATCGAAGAATGGCCACCTGATGGTCCATCATCTTTTCATCTATTTCTGCGTTGGCGAGTTTTCCCGCCCCCGGCAACATACCCAGAATATCCTGTATAGAACCCATTTTTCTAACTTCTGTCAGCTGGGAAAGCATGTCTTCCAGTGTAAACTGATTATTCATCAGGCGCTCAGCAGACGCGCGCGCTTTTTTCTCATCGACTGTTGCCGTTGCTTTTTCGATCAGTGATAATACATCACCCATGCCAAGAATCCGGGAAGCAAGACGATCCGGATGGAATTCCTCCAGATCTTCAATTTTTTCACCCACACCGATCATCTTAATGGGTTTACCGGTCATGCGCCGAATAGACAGCGCAGCACCGCCACGTGCATCACCATCCAGCTTAGTGACAATAAAGCCACTTAAACCGACAGCCTGTTCAAACTGAGTAGCGACCGATACTGCCTCCTGCCCGATCATGGCGTCAACGATCAGCAGTTTTTCAGTCGGGTGAACAACCTGAGCAATAGCGGTCAGCTCATTCATCATTTCACGGTCAACAGTCATACGGCCTGCCGTGTCAACGATGAGCGTATCACACAATAGATAGCGGGCCCGTTTGACTGACTCTTCAGCAATCCGGACCGCATCCTTTTCTTCAGGTTGGATAAAGCAGGGAACCGATACCTGATGGGCCAGGATATCAAGCTGTCGTGCCGCCGCAGGCCGATGGACGTCAACAGACGTCAATAGCGGCTTCTTTCCTTTTCGCTTCAAATGCAGCGCCAGTTTGGCCGCTGTGGTCGTCTTACCGGCACCCTGCAGGCCATATAACATCACAACGGTGA
>JAAYBY010000174.1 GCA_012729935.1 Clostridiaceae bacterium
ATCAGGATTTAGTACTTGAATTGATAGAGAAAATAGAGGTTTCACACGTTTCGGGTTCGACACTCACCCCTAAAAAAGTGACTATTTACTACAAGTTTTTAGGTCCGATAAGTGGTTCAAAGCAAGTAATATCAAGGGTTTCCAAAGAATCGAAGCCGGCCTGAGAAAAGCATAAAAAAATGTAACTATTCAGTCAGCCTGAAAAATGAGCGTTTGGGCATTTCCCTGCAAGGCAGAAAGCACAGCATGGAAAGCTGATTTTCCTTGCTTGGCCGCTGTTCCCAAATATGACATTGTGGTAGCGAAATCTCTGGCGCCATCCATGGTACGAAAGCAACCGGACACCTTCTGCTTCACTTTTGCCATTCGGACATCCCGTTCAGCTTGATTATTGTCGAATGGCACGCTGAAGTCGGTCACAAAGAGGCAGATGGCTGCCTTATGGGTCTCGAATCGGTCTACCAAAGCGCGTATCTTGCCTCGTTTTTTTCGACCTCTGGTTCCTTTTGCCTTTTCTGCGATAGGATTCAATTCAATACCCTTTTTCACCAGTTGATCATACCGATCGCTGAAGACTTGCCAGTCTCGGTCATCCAGGTGTTCTAACTGGTGATCAACAGCGATTTTCTTGACCTGTTTCATTGCCAGGAGCAGATCAATCATCTCGTTGAGCCATGTCTGTTCCGGATGGTTCTCCAGTTGTCCTGTCAGTTCGCGTAACAGGTGGGCGTTGCACAAACCGTGGCGAATCTTTGGGTAACTCCAATACGGCATCCAGCAGTCGTGGATGGCCGTTCCTGTGTAATCGGGCAAAACCCCGCTGGCATCCATGCCTTCCTTTCCCCGCTTCGCCTCGGCCGATAAATAGGTATATCTCGCGTCAGATGCACTATGCAGCCAACGCAGTTGGCCCTCTGCTCGGATTCCGGTCTCATCGAAGTGAACGAGCCGCTGATTAACAATCGCTTCCCGGATTTGCTTGACAACAGGGGACAGGCGATTGGCAAAGCTGCTGACCATGTTCTGGAGTGTTCCGGTACTGATTGGTATCCCAAAAACGCCAGAGAGCAGTTCATGCGTCCGATTCAGGCTGACCATCCCACGGGAATTCAGGGCTACCGCGAAGGCAGTCAGATTCGATCCGTATTGCAGTCTTGAGCGGATATGCTCCGGGAAAGTTCCCGAAATCTCCGCTCCCTGCTGTAAGAGGCAGCATCGGCACGCTACGCGATGGGCGACAACCCGGGTTTCGATTCGAATGTCTATCTCATAACGATTATCGGACAACCGTCCTGACTGACACTGGTCAGCCTGAGGACATTGGGCACAGGCCTTCGGTTGATGCACAACTGTCTCATCGGGTGACTTGAGCAGCGAAAGTCCGCTGCCAGGATGGTTTTGCTGTCCGCCTGGTTTTTTCCCGGACGGCTTCCTCAGGCTTTGGGGTGCCGGCTTACTATATCCGTCACTGGACGGCGGTTTGGAACTATTGCGGCTGTTCTTGTTTAGCTGCTCTTTCAACTTGGCGTTCTCGGCCAATAATTCAAGCAGTTTTGCCTGTGTTGATTCCTGTGTCGCTCTGAGGCGGGCTACTTCCTGTGTAAGCTGCTGCACGGATAATGCCAGTCGTTCGTTTTGATCCAATAATTGCTGCAGCGAGTCGGATCGCCCGGCATTTATTTGCATGCTGAAATCCTCCCCGCTCTTGATGGTGTCAGTTTACCGGATTATAATCAGCATAGGATTGAAGTTGCGTGAAATTCTTTTTACATCATCAAGTCAGTATTGGGTGACTGAACAGTTACCGAGAATCAAGATTTGATTGGACAAAGAGAAATCACTCAGCTTGCTGTTCAAACGAATCAAAATACCCGGGATATAGTTGAAATTATAACTACCATGGCAACAAAAGACGATCTTAAAAAGGTCATGGATAATTTTATTGATCCAGATACATATAAGCATTTTTTGATTCTTGATGGTCAGAAGATCGAAGCAGAAGC
>JAAYBY010000175.1 GCA_012729935.1 Clostridiaceae bacterium
AAAGCCCCATCTGGCGTTATCAACAAGGGGCCTATTTATACGGAACATATTATCAGCGGAACGTCGGACGTTCGACCAGCGGATTACCATCCTTGCAGAGTACAATCAACCAGGCAATGCATCAGGCCCAGACGATTGTGACGCGCTTTGAAGCATCCCAGGGCGGAGGCGGCGGTTTTTCCGGCGGCGGCAGCAGTGGTGGAGGCGGTGCCGGCGGCAGCAGCGGCGGCGGAATGGGTTAATTGTGATTTGTTTAACAAGATACATACAGGAGGTCTACATGAAACAAACATTTTTACAAACAGGTATTGCATCCTGGCTGATCGGTTTGATCATCGTGGCGGTCGTCGCCTTCATCATCTTGATCTTTCTAATCACTGCTTACAATCGGCTGACACGGGCACGCATCAAGGTTGACAACAGCTGGAGTCAGATCAATGTTCAGCTCAAAATGCGTGCTGACCTGATCCCCAACCTGGTTGAGACCGTTCAGGGCTATACCCGGCATGAACAGGAGACACTGAACCAGATCATGGAAACACGCTCACGATATCTCAGCGCCCAGACAACCGACAAGGCGGTCCAGAGCAGCAGTGAAATGGGTGGATGGGTCAGCCGGCTCTTTGCCGTTGCCGAACAGTACCCTGATCTCAAGGCCGATGGTAATTTTCAGCAATTACAAAGCCAGTTGAGCGAGATCGAGCAGAAGGTTGCCCTGTCACGTCAGTTTTACAATGACTCCGTCATGCTGTACAACCGCCAGGTTCAGCTTTTCCCGAGCAATCTTGCAGCCGTTCTGTTCGGATTTAAGAGCAAAGCCTTCTTTGAAGCGGGCAGTGAAGCAACCGAGCAAACACGCGTTCAGTTCTAATTTTTCAGGCACATAAAAGACAAGCCCGGCCTCGTTTGTTCGAGGACCGGGCTGTTTAAAAAGCTGTGATCAAGAGATTAATTATTTGATGATGGTGAACAGTTTGCCGATAACAGGCAGCGGTTTTGCCTTGCCATTAACCGCGTTAACGATTCCGAGAATAACCAGAACGGTGATGCCGATGTAGAAAACGGTGTACAGCAAAGATCCGATAAAGAATAAATGCCAGCTGATCGCTGTCAGAATCGCCGAAAGGATTGCCAGAACAATTCCGCCCGCGACTGCTGTGATTAAAAGCAGCAAACCCTGATTCGCGTGATAACGGCCATATTTGGATTCCGGAGCAGCCACCAGAGGCAGGAAAAACAGAATACCAAGATAGGCCAGAGCAGCGATTACTTTGTTCTTTTCAATGTCATCGGCAGCATAGCCATCCTGATTGATGACCGGTGCCGGAACCGGTTGACCTGCTGTTTGCTGGGCTGTTTCCGCACCCGGTTGGACTGCTCCACAGCCATCACAGAACTGAGCGTTGTCTTCGATTGATTTCCCGCAAGACGGACAAAATTTTGCCATTACAAGACACCTCTTTCATTTTTTAATCTGCGATTTCTTCACACTGATCCGATCAAGAATAAATGAAGACGGATTAACTGATTTTTATTATACTCGAGTTTGTGTTCGGATAACAAGTCCCGGGGCGAAATTTACACGATCCAGTGTGTTTTTTATAATGAAGAGAAATGTTCACAGCGGCTATGGGTCCATTAATCATCACAACCGCGTTGGCTTAAACGGAACATTTCGAAGACATTGGGGGGAATGCCTGCTGTCATATGATTGTCAATATTTTCACGCAGATGATACTTTGATGACAATTTTAAGCCATGACAAAGAATGACTTCATTTTTGTCGCTAATGGCGTTATAATGATGAACAAGTCATCCGGCTGTTCTGCGGATGTACTGCCAAGTGTCGCAAATCAGACATCACGAACGTAAAGTGGGAATGATATGAAGAAATTAGGTGACATCCTGATCGAGTCAGGTTTACTGAAACCTGAACAGCTTGAAGAAGCACTTAACCAACAAAAAAACAACAACGGTAAAAAACTGGGAGATATCCTCATCGACAGCGGCGTTCTGACAGACCGTCAGATCATGAAGGCACTGGAATACCAGAGCCGTATTCCCTACGTTGAACTCAGTGATATTAGAATTGATGATAATGCGCCCGGGCTGATCAGTGAAGACATCGCCAAGAAGAATGTCCTGATGCCGATCGCCTTTGAAGGTGACCAGCTGGTTGTTGTTATGAACGATCCGCTGGATATTGTCGCGATCGATGAGATTCGTTATATAACCGGACGTGAAATTTCGCCTCGGATCAGTACGAAGAAGCAGATCATGACGGCGATCGAAGCCAATTACGGCAAGGAAAAAGCACAAAA
>JAAYBY010000176.1 GCA_012729935.1 Clostridiaceae bacterium
ACTGTGTCGGCATTGATGTTATAGCTTTCTCCGCCGCTGCCGATGCCAATCGGGGCTACAACAGGAATATAGGCGTCATTTGCCAGCATTTCAAGCACATGGGTATTAATCCGTGTGATTTTCCCGACAAATCCGATGTCTAACGGATTCCCGTCGCTGTCAGCAGTCACCTTTTCGCACTCGATGAGCGATCCGTCGATACCGCATATACCGATAGCGCTGGCACCTTTCTGATTGAGTCTCGAGACAATTTCCTTATTGGTCTTGCCGACCAGAACCATCTGTGCAACGGACATCGTCTCAGAATCTGTAATGCGCAGGCCGTTGTGGAAACTGGACTGTATCGACAAACGGTTCAGCATATCACTGATTTCCGGACCGCCGCCATGAACCAGAACCGGATTGATTCCGATGAACTTCAACAGTGTGATGTCTTCCATTACCTGATTTTTCAGCGTCTCATTAACCATGGCATTGCCGCCGTATTTAATGACGACAGTCTTGCCGGACAGACTCTGAATATAGGGTAGTGCTTCGATCAGTATTTCTGCTTTGGCTATGATGTCCTGTGTTTCCTGGACTGTTAAGTTTTGCATATAATTCATCCTTTCGATCAATCGCTAACAGATGGTGGCCGAACTAGATCAGACAACCGGCGTTCTTCAGCCCGCTCGTCTCAGGCAGACCTGCCATGATGTTCAGTGACTGAACAGCTTGTGCTGCAGCACCTTTGCCGAGATTATCAATCGCACAGAGGATTTTTACCCTGTTGGTGCGGCTGTCAATATGAAGCGACACATCGGCAAAATTACTGTAGGTGACATTCAACGTGTTCGGTGAGGTGCTGTCTGTAAGAAAACGGACGAACGGCTCGTCGGCATATGCTGTCTCATAGTATTGACTCAGGCTTGACGTTTCAACACCCGGCAGCAGATCGGCATAAACCGTCGCGAGCATGCCGCGCTTCATCGGAGCGAGGTGAGGTGTGAAAGATATGGTTAAAGGGGTCGGGTTGCCGGCGATGAGTCCATATTCCTGCTCGATTTCGCTGGTGTGGCGATGCCCGACGACTCCATAGGCTTTAAAACCCTCTGCTGTTTCACAATAGGACCAGGACGTGTCGCCTTTTCGCCCGGCACCGCTGATTCCCGAAACGGCGTCGATGATGATGGAGTCCAGATTCAGCACACCTGCCTTGAGCAGCGGCATCACGGCGAGAATTGAACACGTCGGATAACAGCCCGGATTGGCGACAAGCCGGGCAGACCTGATGCTGTTGCGATATATCTCAGGCAGACCATAGACCGCTTCCGCCAGCAGATCCGGCCGGGGATGCTTCAATTTGTAAGCCTGTTCATAAGCAGACACGTCACGATAGCGAAAATCACCACTGTGATCTATTACACGCAAGCCTCTGTCCAGCAGAGCCGGAACAATTTCCGAGGAGACGCCGTGCGGCAATGCTGTGATGGCGAAGTCGCACTGCTCGGCGATCTGGTCAGGGTCGAGCGTTTCGAGCACCAGATCGGCTACACCCGAAAAAGCCGGATAAATGTCGGAAAAAAGACTGCCGGCCTGGCTGTGGGAAACAAGCAGGCTTAGCTTCAGACCAGAATGACCGGCCAGAATCCGAACCAGCTCCATCGCGACGTAACCCGTCGCACCAATAATTCCAACTCTATTCATCTGTTTCACCATGACCAAACCTTTCTAAATCTCAGTTTTGCGATCAGTCGAATTTATAAATATGCATTATAATGAATATTTAATCATTTTGCAAGAGCTTTCAGAATAAAAAAACGCAGCTTATCTCTCATTTATGTCTCGTCCACACGATAACCAATTGACCGGGTTGAGCGATCTTGACAAATACTGGACAACCGTTTTCGCGACTATCTCCTGCTGAAATGACCTGAATTGGTTAAAACAGACAAAAAAGCAAGCCTGATCTTGTTGTGTTTGCCACCCCCCCTGCTACTGGATGGACAAATTTACCAGATAACATTTGGTGATATTTGCGGATGGTATTCATTTATATCAAGTGATATAGTTCTATATGCGGATTAATCCGTATTATGTCCTGAATGAATGTGGAGGTTAGAGTATGGCTAGTGTTAAACTAAACAACGTATACAAGAAATTTGAAGGCGGCGTCGTCGCTGTCAGCGATTTCAACATTGACATCGAAGACAAGGAGTTTATCATCCTGGTTGGTCCTTCCGGTTGCGGTAAATCAACAACGCTGCGTATGATTGCTGGTCTTGAAGAAATCACCGAGGGTGAGATTTACATTGATGACCGTCTGGTCAATGATGTACAGCCCAAAGACCGTGATATCGCGATGGTTTTCCAGAACTATGCTCTTTATCCGCATATGACGGTTTTTGACAACATGGCTTTTGGTCTGAAACTGAGAAAAACCCCAAAGGATGAGATCAAACGCCGTGTTATGGAAGGTGCAAAGATTCTTGAAATCGAACATCTGCTTGACCGTAAGCCCAAAGCGCTTTCCGGTGGTCAGCGCCAGCGTGTTGCGCTCGGTCGTGCAATCGTCCGTGACCCGAAAGTCTTCCTGATGGACGAACCGCTTTCCAATCTTGACGCCAAACTGCGTGTTCAGATGCGTGTTGAAATCACCAAACTGCATCAGCGCCTGCAAACAACGATCATCTATGTCACACATGACCAGACAGAAGCGATGACCATGGGTACGCGTATCGTTGTCATGAAAGATGGTTTCATTCAGCAGATCGATGATCCGACAAACCTGTATATGCATCCGAAAAACACATTCGTTGCCGGATTTATCGGAATGCCGCCCATGAACTTTATCAATGCCAACTTGTCGGTTAAAGATGGCCATGTGGTGCTGAATTTCAATGACGTTAACATCACGCTGCCCGAGAAATATTCCACCGACGACGTTATGGCCTATGACGGCAAAGAAGTGATCATGGGTGTGCGTCCGGAAGCGATCACAGATGATCAGCGTTTTGTTCAGGCTCATCCGGAAACACAATTCCCCGCGAGCGTCGATGTTGTTGAAATGCTCGGTGCAGAGACCTATCTGTATGTCACACTTGCCGGCGTGACAAATCTGGTCGCCCGTGTTGAACCCACCATCAGCCACACCAAAGTCGGAGAAGTGGC
>JAAYBY010000177.1 GCA_012729935.1 Clostridiaceae bacterium
AAATTTGATTTTTTCACCGCCGGACAGTTCGCGAAGTCTTCGGTCCTTACTGATCAAAGCATCGGGCAGATTCATCTCATGCAACAGCCGGTAATAAGCAGTATAATCAAGCGCGTCAAAAGGAATCCGTGCGAAAAGTATCGCCTCAGTTGATTGACTTAAAGTCTCAGAATCAATTTCCTGCGGCAGATAACCGATCACTTCATCAGATCGATCAATCATGCCGTGAATTTCAACTGATTCAGCCAGAGACGCAGGCGATGCAATCGCTTTCAATAACGTCGATTTCCCATTGCCTTCCTCGCCGATCAGTGCAATTTTCTGACCTGGAAACAACGAGAAATTGAAATCTTCCAGCAGAATACGCATGTCTTCAATCAGCGTTAATGTTAGATTTTTTATAACGAACATAAATATCACTCACCTAAAACGGGCTGTTGCAGGCTTGCGGGTTGTGTACACGCTCAAATCAATGCGTCGGATATTAGTATGTTGTTTCCATGGCCTTGATTCTTTCGTAAAAATACGTATTAACCGGTACCGGAACCTGATGTCTGGCAGCAATTCGTTTCACCGTCCCGGCAAAAAGCTCCACTTCCGATGGCCGTTTGGCAAGCGCATCCTGACGCATCGATGGATAGCCTTCCGGGTTAAGGGTCTGGAGGATTTTTATACCTACATCATAGTCCTGTTCAGAGAGATTGACACCCTCCTTTTTCGCGATCGCAATCACTTCATACATAGATGCAGTCATCGCGGAAAAAACATCCGGCGTTTTCAGAGCTCCTTCATACGTCGTTTCATAAACCATGCATGCCTGATTAATACCAACATTGATTAAAAACTTTCGCCACAGCGCATGTCGAATGTCCTCCTCCACAGAATATGGCAGGCCGGTCGATTCAAAGAATCGTTTAACCGCTTCAAGCAAAGGATATTGCTGTTCGTTAAGCACACCGATCTGAAGTTTACCCATTTTTGTGTAAAGCAATGACCGCTTATCTCTCATCGCATCCATCCCGATCGCCACGCATCCCAGTATATGTTTTTCGCCAAATCGCTCTGCAATGATTTCCTCGCTGCTAATCCCATTGAGAACAGACAGGATAATGGTCTCTTCACCGACCAGATGCTCCATGACGTCAAGTGCCTGGATCAATCCGTTATACTTGGTGGCGACAATAACCAGATCCACCGGTTTCGCTTCAGCCGCATTAATCAAACAAAAATCTACACGCTTTCCATTGACGGTATATTCCTGATCCTTACTTCTGTTGTACCGCTCCGAATCCATCACGAAAAAAACATGATCACGTCCCTGAGATTTTTGAATTAATTCGGCGTACATCATACCCAATGCGCCCATGCCAACAATTGCCGTCTTTTCAATTTTCATTTATCTAACCTGCTTATCATCATTATTTTCGTTTTTTCCAGAGGCAGCCTAGGTGTGGCCACGTTATTTTCGAATTCTTGTCACCATTCCCAGGTTGATCTTTAACAGCTCCTGGCTCTTAAGACGGACGAGTGAGTTGGCTGACCCGCCACCCGTGTAAACGATTTCTTTGTCCATCACTTTCGGATCAACCAGAAATGTTGCCTGGTATCCGAAAGAAGGCACGCCGCCACAGGGATATCCGGTTTTCTGCAATATTTCATCCGCTGCAGCGATTCTTGCCTGCTCGATCTGTAGAGCCTGACTGACTCGAGACAGGCTGACCCTGTCATCGCCTGAAACAATCGCCACAATCAGATTCTCGGTCTGATCGATCAGGCAGATATTCTTCACCAGATCGGATGGACTGGTTCCGGCGGCATCTGCTGCCTCCTGAACGGTATGGCAGGACTGGTCATAGTGGATGTGTTCCGCCTCGATCTGCTGATCATGGATAAAGTCAATGAGTTTTTGTTCAAATGCATTCATGCGATCACCTGCTGTTATGACAAAGACATCGTTCGTATTAGCTACTAATATATATTAACTTACCGGTTCAGGCCAGCTTTATGCGTTTGCATTGTGTGATTATCATGATTAAACATAACAGGTTATAATCATAGTATG